>JAITRL010000034.1 GCA_031288415.1 Deltaproteobacteria bacterium
GCTCCATCTTCAGGCCCCTCACGCTGTCGGCCTCCGCCCGCTCGTCCACCGGCCCGGCCTCGCGGGGAGGGTTGGCGTCGGCGGCCTTCTGCCGCTCGCCGAGGTCCCTGAGGCTGTTCGCGCGCTCCGCCGCCTGCTCCTCCAAGGGCTTTTTGCCCATCTCCTCTATGGCGGCCTTGAACCGCGCCGCCAGCTCGGGGCTCATCACGCCGGGAAGCGAGATGATGTTCATGACCATCTGGTTGAGCATGGGGTTGTTGCAGGTGTGGTCGCAGCAGGCGACCCCGCGGTTTATGACGCTCATGGCGTAGTCCGAGGCGAGCTTCGTCCTGACCTCCTCGGAGGGGGCCCAGTAGCCCTTGCGCACCGCCTCCAGCATCCTGCCGGTGATCGACTGGAAGGCCCAGGCGTTGTTCTCGTCCATGAACTCCGGCAGGTTCTGCCCGTACTTGTCCTCCACGTAGACCTCGTAGGACTGGTCCCACAGGGCGGTGTCCACCGCCTGGGGCGCGGTCACCTGCCAGCCCCAGAGGAACTCGACGAAATCGGACATCTCGCCGGCACCCGAGTAGCCCTCGGCCTTCATGCCCTCGATCCAGGTCGGGTTGAGGTACCTGGCCCGCGTCTCCTGGCCTATGAAGCCTGCCAGGGGGGCCATGCGCACCTGGCCGGGGGAGCGGGAGTCCACGATGTAGGCGTCGGGGGGCCGTTCAGAAAGCGAGGTTATGGCCATGGTGAGGCCGCCCAGGTACATGAAGTTGTCGTCGTTGTCCAGCACCCCGTAGACGCGCGAGCTGCGCGAGTGCCAGGCCACCTTGGCCCCGGACAGGTTCAGCTCCAGGGAGTCCCTGGCCCCCTCGCCCCACATTTCCTGGCCGTAGGCGTAGCCGGTCTGCTCCCTGAACGTCCTGGAGACGGTCTCGGGATCGTCCCATTGCCCGGAGGCGAGGGCGGCCCCGGAGACGCGGTTCCCGTACGCGCCCGGGCGCGCGGAGAAGATCCTGGCCCTGGAGAAGCGCCCGGCCTCCTCTGCGGTGTACCCCCTGGCCAGCAGCTCCCTGCGGTTGCTCTCGTCCCCGCGCGCGATGAAGTTCTCCACGTCGTCCTGGACGGCGGCCTGGCGGATCGCGCGGTCCAGGAACAGTATCTTGTCCGGGAAGAGATCCCGGTACAGGCTCGAGGCGTCCACGGCGACGTCCACCCTGGGCCGCCCCAGGGCAGCGCCGGGGATGGGGCGGGTGCCGAAGACCGCCCCGGAAGGGTCCCAGACCGGCTCGACCCCTATGAGCGCGAGCACGGTCGCCTCGCCCACCCCCTCGCTGCGCAGGGCCTCCAGGGCCCAGAGCACGACCGCCACCTTGTCGGGGAACTCGCCGTGCGCCTCCAGGTGGTTCCGGATGATTTGGTCGGCGGCATCCCGGCCCAGTTTCCAGGCCGCCGGGGTGGGCACCCTGGCCGGGGATATCCCGTAGAAGTTCCTGCCCGTGGGCACGGCCGCGGGGTTGCGGACGGGGTCGTTGCCCTCCCCGGGATCGACATGGCCGCCCGAGAGGGCCCTCACGAGGGAGTCGAGCTCCCTGGGCCCCGAGGCGGCGAGCCTCTCCGCGGCGTCGCTCCGGTCAAGGGCCGGGCTCGCGGCGGTCATGGAGTCCAGGAGCGACTCCGCGGCGTTGCCGGCCGGGGAAGTGCCGAAGGTGTGGAGCCCGTAGGGGACTTCGGCCTTGGCGAGGTACTCCAGGTACGCGGAAAGCTTCTCGGCCGCCTCGGGGGTCTTCAGGTCATCGACCTCCAGCTCTTTGGCCATGCCCAGGGAGGCGGCCAGGGCGGCCATCTCTTCGAGGTACCCGGCAGCCGTCTGGGAGCCCATCCGCGCGGCCCCCTGGTAGGCCTCGACGAGCTCGGCGAGCTTCACGTACTCCTGGTAGGCCCCCGCCGTCACCAGGGGCGGGGTCAGGTGATCTATCGCCACGGCCCTGCCCCGGCGCTTGGCCTGGATGCCTTCTCCCACGTCATCCACGATGTAAGGGTAGACCACGGGGAGCTCGCCCAGCAAAGCTTCAGGCGGGTCCGAGAGGGCCAGCCCCGCCTGCTTGCCGGGCAGCCACTCCAACGTCCCGTGCGTGCCGAGGTGGATCACGGCGTCGGCTTTCCAGACGCGCTCCAGCCACAGGTACACGGCGATGTACTGGTGGTGCGGGTAGAGGTGGGAGTCGTGGTAGAGCTTCATGGGATCGTCCTCGGCCCCGCGCGACCCCTGGGGGAGGATGGCGAGGTTCCCCCTTACGAAGACGGGAATGACCAGGTTCCCGTCCCTGGCCATGATGGCGGCGTCCTCGGGCCGGCCCCACTGCGCGATCACCTTGTCCCGGAACTCTTGGGGAAGCCTCCGGAAATGCTCCAGGTACTCGGAGACCGGCCACAGGACCGCGTTGCCCTCCCCTATGAGCGAGTCGAGCTCCCCCGGGGCCCAGGACCCGATGTTGCGGCCGCCCCGTAGGACCAGGCCCTTCACATCTTCTTCGCCCAGGGGGGGATCGAGGGGGATGTCGTAGCCCTCGGCCGCCAGCCGCCCGACTATGGCCGACATGCTCCGGAAGACGTTCAGGTACGAGGCCCCTATGTTCTGCTTGCCGCGCGAGTTGTTCCAGTACATGAGGGCCACCCGCTTGTCGGCGGCGGGCTTGGTCTTGAGGGCCACGCGGGCGCGGATCCTCCCGGCCAGGCGGCGGGCGTGATCCTCCAGAAGCTCGTAGCCGTAGACCTTGGAGCCGTCAGGAAGCGAGCCCTCGGTCTTGGCCATGAGCACGGTGGGCTCGATCAGGCCCGTGGACTCGAGGTTGTCGAGCAGCATCACGACGTTCAGGGCGGAGACGCCCTGCGGGCTCGCCCGCCAGTCCGCGGTAGTCTGGGAAAGCCTCATGCCGTTGTAGACGGGCGCGTCCAAGTCCCTGAGGGCCTGCCGCACCTTCTCGTCGGTCACCGCGAACCTCAGCGAGAAGGCGATCGCGGCGTCCACTCTCCCCCGGCGGGAGGAGTCAAGCATGAGGCCTTCGAGCAGGGGGAGATCGCGCCCGAAGGCCGGGTACACGTTGAAGCCCTCCTCCTCCATGACGGCTATCAGCCTGTCCAGGGGCGGGCGCTGTGACTCAAGCAGGTACGTCGCGTAGAACATAAGCCCGAGCCAGGGCCTGCCCTCGACGTAGGACGGGCTTTTCCGGTACCAGTCCAGGTACTCCTCCCCGGAGGCGAAGATCTCCGGGGCTGCAGGGTGGTAAAGCCCCGACTTCTGCAGGGCCTCGACCGGGCCGTAGGTCACGGAGGGGTCCACGGAGAGGCTGACGGCCCTGAGCGCCATGTTGGCGACGTTCCGGAGCGACAGGTTCCCGTAGTAGTCGATGAGCTCCTTGTCGAAGACGATGCCCTCCCCCATGAGCCTCACGTTGTTGGTAGATCCCCTCAGCGCGAAAACGGTCCGGCCCCCTCCGAGGAGCTCGTTATCGCGTAGCCAGGCGACCATCCTGCCTCCCATGACGTCGACGGCGATAGCCTTGGAGCCCTTGACGAACCGAGCGGCCTCGGGATTCTCCCGCAGATCCGAGAGGCAGAAGGCACGCACCTCCGCCGCGGGGCCGAAGTCCTCGCCGTCCACCGCCTGGTGAACCAGGAGGATCTCCGCGTCGTTGGCGAGAATGGCGACTGACTCGGCCGCCGCTCCGGCGGCAGGGAAAAGCGCGATCGCCAGCATGGCGGCCGCAACAAGCCCGGCGGCCAGACCGGCCCGCCGCATCTGGGAGGCGGCTGCCGAAGGCCGCGGGCCGACCGCGCGGACGGGCGCCGCGAGGGCCTGTGGCTTGCTGGCGGCGGAGAGGGGCGCGGCCTTGCCGTAGGCCGGGGAGGGGCGGGAGGATTCCGCTGGGGGCGGCAGCTTCTTCGGCCCCGTATCGGTCGTCATTTATTTCACCTCGCAAGGCTGGGCATGGCCGCGCCGGCCTGGAAACGCAAGGGAGCGAAGGCCGACGAGGAAGGCACGGAAGTAATGGGGTTCAGTGGTTGTTGCAGGCGGTCCCGGGGACGTCGCGGAACGGACAACCGCATGTCAGGGCGCAAGCGGACCCTGGGCGGCGGAAAATCGAACGTGACTTCGCCTCCAACGGAACTGAAGCAACACGGGCCATCAAAGCGGGGGAGCCTGCCTGCGCTCGGCCAGCCGACGTCGCCGGAAAAAAATTTATGGGGGGGAAACGGGCCGTTCCGGAGATCGCGGCAAGGCGCTGAACTCTCTTCAGAGGCCCGAAGGGGCAAGCGCGGACCGGGCGAAGCCGCTCCGGCGCCGGCAGAGGCTTACGCCCGGATAAGACTTCCGGGCCTTGCCACCTGCGTGGCGGATCTCCGGCAGGCAGGGAGACCGATTGCCGCGGGCTCACGCCTGCCTGGCCGCTCTTGGGAGAGCAACCGCAGATAGCCGCCCATCGACCGCGCCCATCGCCTGGCGCGAAGCCGAAGGAACGCTGTAATGAGGCTCCCGCGACCGGCTTCGCCGACCGGAAGCGTAGTCGCGTGGTAAGGGGCGGCAAAAAGCGAGCCGCCGGCGTCTCAGGCGGGCCGGTAATCGGCAGACCTTCATCCGAGGCTGAGCCGTCATCAGGCGCCCCGCTTCAGAAGCTGCCAGAAACGGCCGCCTTGCCGTAGGTTTTCGGAAGCGCTAAGGCAAAAAATCCACTGACTGAAGCCCTGAACTCCACTGAAGTAGACCCGGCCTGCGGAGGCCAGGGCGGCTTCAGCGGATCAAAGCCGGGGCGCCGGCCGCAATACCCCGGATCGGCTCTTCCTATTAGAGGAAATCGTATTGAAAACAGGACGGCATGTCAAGGGATCTCTCCCGGATGTGCCGCCTGAAAGAAGAATCAAGCGGCGGTCGGGAGGAGCTGGCAAGTCGGCAGCAGGCCGCAAACCGTCGGCATGCCTTTTCAACCTTGACAAAACATGCCGCTTATTATTTACATGGAGCAGCCGACTGGCACGGTTGCACATTCTTTTGCGCCGTCACCAGTCGGCCATCTTTTTGCGGGCTGCCGCCGCAACGCTAAGCCGAAATTCTCATTCAGCTTCACTCGTGTTGCCTGGAAATCAGTCTTGCGCGGCGACCGGCTTCTCTGGGACCTTACGTTGGACGGGCAGGCTTTCGGCAGCCGCTACAGAGTCGCGGAAAATCGCTTCGTTCGGGTGGCGTTGCTAGGGCTTGCCGGAGGCGGTTCAAGGGAAGGCCCGCAGCGGAAAACCCGTCCCGGGACCTGAAGCGGCCCCGGAACGGGATAAAGCCTTCCCTGCCACGCCGGCAAGGATGCCTGCCATGAGGCAGGCTCTCGCTAGGCTTAAGGAACTCAGTAGTCGTAGACAAGACCCATGTAGATGGCCCTGCCCGGCATGGCGACCTGTCCGGTATCGCTGTACAATTTGTTGAAAAGGTTGTTGACCGTCGCGGTCAGGCTCAGCTCCCCCTGGTCGCCGAAGCTTATGAGACGCTTCGTCGCCGAAAAATCAAAGACCGTGGCTCCGCCGGTCTCAGCGGGCGCCCTCTGTGTACTGAAAGTGGTAATATCCGGCTTTCCGTAATACACGGCCTTTAGCCTGGCCTTGAGGCCGATCGCCTCCGAACGGAAGTCCACGCCTGCGGAGAAGACCAGATTCGCAACGTCAGGAAGCTTGTCCCCGTTGCCCTGCTCTAATTTCAGCATGCGCGTAAGGCCGAACCAAGGCGTGAGGTCGAATTCGTAGCCTAGTTCCCTCCCGACGTTCCACCTTGCGGATGCCTCGAAGCCGGCGAGCCGCACGTCTTCTATGTTCACGTATTGAGTCCCGGTCCGCGGCGGCGCTGGGCTCACAGTGCCGATATAATTTTTGTAATCGGAGGAGAAGTAGGTAGCCGAAAAAATGAGATGGCGGTAGTTCACATCGAAGCCGAAGTCCCAGGTCAGGGACTCCTCCGGCTTCAGGTTAGGATCCCCCCAGTAGTACCTGCTTCCCATGTAGAAGTTGCCGACGAGCTGGCGAGGGCTGGGAGCTCTGAACGCCTCTCCCACATTGGCGCGCAGTTTCAGGTATTCGGTCGGGGACCAGGCCACCCCGAAGGAGGGGATGACCTTGGTGAAAACCCGCGTGTCGTGTTGCCAATCGGGCTCCCGCGCCGATTTCCTGTCGATGTCGATCGTGAGTTTGTCGTATCTGACTCCCGCAGTGAAAACAAGATTTCTCCTCTCCAGCAGGCTGAGCTTCGCCAGCAGGAAGGCCCCGATGTTTTCCAAAGTACTGGACGCGTATGAGGAGCGGTCCTGAGTCGCGACCACGTATGAATTGTTCCCCTGCTCCTGGGTCATCTCGTTCTGTGTCCAGTCCACACCTGCCGTCAGGTGAAGCGGCCCGTAGTCCCAGCCGACCTGCGCCTGGGCGCCCTGAAACGCGGATTTGCTGTTGCCGGAGTTGTCAAGCGGAACGCTCCCGTCAGCCAGATACGAACGGCGGTAGAGACTGTAAGTGCCTTCGCCGTAGTAGTACCTGACAAGCCAATCGAGGTCTCCGGATTCGGCTGATCCCTCATAGATCAGATCCCCTGAATGCAGGGCCTTGTCCTGAAAGTTATAATACGGCCTGCCCCTATAGGGAACGGGAATGGAAGCATAGCCGGAACCGGTAACAGTGTATTCCTCCATAGGGGATTGCCCTTCGGAAATTGCGCTGCCCTGAAGAATCAGCCCCAGCCGGTTGCGGTCATCGAAGTTCCACCCGGTGTTCAGGTAGTAGTTGTTACGGCCGTGGTTTCCGGATTTCTCGATCCTGGCGCCGTCGCCCGCAGAGTAGTCTCCTGCTTTGGAATAGCTGAAGGCGGCGGCTATGTCGAGCCTACCGGTCTTGGTACTGCCGTAGATGGAGGCCTTGCCCTCCCCGAACTCGCCTATCCCGATCTCCGCCCTGGCCTCGGGCGTTTCGCTGCCCCTTTTGGTGATTATGTTCACGACACCGCCCATCCCGGCGGAACCGTACATCACCGAGCCGGGGCCGTGGATGATCTCGATGCGCTGAACGGCATGAGTGCCCATGATGGAAAGCGAATCTATCCCGATCCGCCTCCCGTTCAACAGCACCTGCACGCCGCTCAGCACGTCGAACCCGTGCGTGGAGGTCTCCAGTCCCCTCATCACGATCACGTCATTGCCGTAGTTCCGCGCGTTCTGGAAATGCACCTGTATCCCGTGCTCTTCGAGGACGTCCGTGACGTCGCTGGCCCCGGAGTCCCTGATCTGCTCTTCGGTGACGACCTCCATGTACTGGGGGACGTCCCTTAGCCTCTCCGGTGTCCTGGCCGCCGTGACCACCAGCGTGTCGAGGAAGCTTCCGGTGCCTTCCTGCTCCTGAGCCAGGGCCACAGGGGTCACTGACAATATAAATGCGGCCGCAATGGCCGGCAGATATTTTCCGCTCATCCCATTTCTCCTTGTAATCTATGAATATGTTCCAAGCGCCGGTTACTGTTTCCCGGCGCTTCCAGAACCGCGATCCAACACCCATGTCGCACGATGTCCGCCTTTGCAGCGCCATCTGACAGGCCGAGGTCCGCCATGCGATCGCCTACACTCGGCAGACCGGGCAAGATTGGAACCGAGACCGCAAGGCAAAGGGAAACGGCGCAATCCGAAAATGCCGGAACGAACGCCTATGCATAAGCATAGCGTCCCCCGTTATTAGCGGATGAGCGGCGGACATTTCCCATGTCGGCGGAATGGCGACAGCTCGCCAATCCTGACCCGCAAGCCGGCTAGGCGCGCCTGCGAAGGGTCCGCTTGCCTTGAACCATGAATCGCGGTTGTCAGCTGGTCATTATCAGGGAGTGAAAGGACAGATCGATCGCGCCCCGCTCGCGGACAAGCCGCGGGCAGGCTACATTTCTATATGCGGATCTATTGAGGGGAGTGATTGGGGGAGTGACTGGGGGGAGTGACGAAGGCAGAGGCGATCGGGAGCCGACGGCCGCTGAAGAGCCGGCAAATCTCCTTGAGCAATCCGAAGATACGGATGGGATATCCGCAGGAGGGTTGCAGGATATCGGAACGTCCGTTGCGGAAACCGGGCTTCCGGGTTTGGCCGTGTCGGAACTTAAGGCTTGAAATCTCTTTATCAAAACGGTACGTATTTTTTGCCGCTATTCTCTTTCCTTTCAATCGGTGAGGCGAGCCGCCCGTCGGCTTTCTTCTGACAGGGAGCGCCCTGAGGTGAATCACGCCGTTACGCGGCATCCGGCAGGCGACGCCCGCGCGGTATAAAAGCTCTGACTCCAATGCGGTTCAGTCCGGCGAACCTCGCCAATCCTCGCGAAAATGCCTCCCTTAACGGTGTCCTTTTCATCGTTACCGCCTTCGTATCGGGCAACCGGAAACACCCGTCATATCCTTGATCCGGATTCGCCGGAGCCGATCAAATGATTTCTGAAAGCGGCGCCTGACGTGATATGCTCTCCGCTCATTAATTTTCTTCCTGTTTTCCATTCATACGGCACGACAACTTTTTCATGATGCTTTCAGCTCGGTAAACTGATAATCCGTATATTTTTTGCACGTCCTTCGCCGAAGGATTCTTTTGATTTTTTAGCCTCCCGTGCCGCGCAATTGCCGGCATTCAACGTGGCGCGACTGATTGACTTCTCTGGAAGGTTATTTCCGGACATGAGACCGTTCCATGCCGTAACCTGGCGGACGAGCGGGGTCACATAAGGCATTACCAAATCTGTCTTGATTCGGATCTGCCGCCTCCTGGCAACGCCCCTTCCGGAGCTCTTCCGGCTGACGCGTTTGGCCCCGCGTTTCTTACGAAATTACGCATGCTTAAACCTTATGCGATCATGGCCGCGCGGCAATTAGAGGCTGACTTCGACTGATCTAAAGAAGAGCCCAGGCCTGCCGCAGGACAGCGAAATATTTTGAAGCCTGGTCAATTGCACAAAAAATGCCGCGTGACACGCGCCCGGCTACGGCACGGCCAAACGGCAAAAAAAAAGCCGCCCCCCTTCAATCTGAAAGGGCGCGGACCCAATTCCGGAAAGAAAACTTCTTCCGCTAAGCGCAGATATCCCTTGAGAGAGAGAGAGAGAGAGAGAGAGAGAGAGAGAGAGAGATGCAATTATCATGCCAAGCCTGCTAACCTTTGCTTGCTTCGCTTTGCTGCAACAAACAGCATTCAACCCAGAGGCTGAAGCAATAGGCAACATCGTATAGAGGGCTGACATCAGTAAGTTCACCGGGAAGCGCGCAAAACCGGCTAGGCGCTTGACTAGCAGACCGCTTAAGCCCGAATCCCCATCATTGACGACAAGTATAAAATATAGCTTCACAAAAAAAGACACAAAAGAAACCGCAACCAACATAACAAACACGAAAGGCTCGACAAAAGCTGTACGTATAAACAATACGTCAGAAGGAATACAAAACGCCATAATATAATATTCAGTATGGCATTAATAAATTTTTAAATCATTGATTGAAGGAAATTTCGCGTAACAAACTAAATTGGTGTTCCACTCTACAATTAGGAGGGGCGCGGCCCGCAAACCCGCACCATGGTATAGCCCCGTAAATGCTTATGGATTTTCTGCCATATTCTAGAGACAAGATACATTCCTACTTTTATTTTGTCAAGCTTAAAATCTCGGCTCTTCTCAAGAATAGCTGCCCTAGCGCATAGCTATCATAATTTGTAAATTTATGAAACTTCTCTTCCATATAGATGTCACCTATGTCACGGTCAACCGTAAAACCCAACTGCAGCGAAGAAGAAGACGTCTCTAAGTGTCTGGGCGACAGCGGAGCGGTTACGCCATCGGACTGTCTCAGGCGGCAGAGCCTCCGCAGGACCGTCAACATATTTTCGCTACAAAGCAAGGCATATTATAACGGATCGCGAGGCTACGGATGCCTCCGGTCTTCGCAAACGGCAACCGGCGGCGATTGTCGGCTTTCGGCGGCTCAGTCTGCCCCGCTTCCGGGAATTTCTTAACGCTGGCATATCCGGGCTCGCGGCAACGGCAAGACAACAAACGGCTGTCATTGCAGCCGAGCCTTTCCCGGGATCGCGCCGCTTTCGTCGTACTGGCCAGAAGCTCCTTGACCGCCGCCGCTCCGGAAGGATCGGGCCGGCTAATCCTTGCGGCACTTCGTTTTCGCGGCGCTTCGAACGGAACCGATTCGGTTCCGCCGGCTCCAGACGCGATACGTTTCGCGCTTCCTCCGGCTCTGGGCTCCTGGCGCTTCGGACTCGCTTAGCTTCCGCTTCCGCCCGCTTCGGATTCGCGGCACTTGGGTTCCGTTCGCTTCGCGCAAGCGGCGCTTCGGGTGCAGGCGCTTCAGGCGACGCTATCCGGTTCCGCCGTTCTTCCGGCGGCGGCGTTCCTGTCCCCCCCGCTTCATTTGAGCGGCGCCGCGTTTCGAGCCGTTCGGTTACGCCGGTTTGTATCGACGCGGCTTCGGTTCAGCGGCATTCCGGTTCCGCGGCGCTTC
>JAITRL010000344.1 GCA_031288415.1 Deltaproteobacteria bacterium
GCGGTGGAGCTCGAGCGGCTGTAGCGCTGCTGGAAGGTGGGCAGGTTCACGCCGCGGCTGAACTTGTAAGAGGCCTCGACGATCCCCCGGCTGAAGGTCGCGCCGAATTCCGGGTTCCAGGAGTTCTTGAAGGCGGAGTTGACGTTGTAGCGCGCGCCGGCCCTGAGCGTGATGGGGGCGAACGGGAGGCGCGCGCTCTGGGCGGCGAAGAAGTGCACCGTGTACTCGCGCTTCCCCTCGAACTCGCTTGACGCCGCGCGCGATTCCTGATAGCCCGCGCCGAGGGCGAGCTCGCCGGGGCCGAAGGCGCCTTCCCAGGAGGCCGAGTCGCCGAGTTCAGTGACGACCAGCCGCTGGTTCAGGCCCCTGGAGCGGTCGCGGTTGCGCACGTCCCCGCGGTTGAAGAAGAAGGAGTTGTAGAAGCCGCCCCACTTGAGGCCCACCGTGCCCGCCAGGTTCTCGGTGAGCTGGCGCGAGTGCGGCGTGGGATAGTCGGGAAGGCCGGACAGTCCCATCTCCTCATAGAGGTAGTCCGCCGAGAAGGAGAACGCCCCTTTTCCCCCGAACTCCCTGGACGCCTTGACGCCTCCGCGCCTCCGCTCGCTGTCGTTGTTGAGCTTGAAGCCGTCGGTGTAGTCCCAGCCCGCCTTGAAGGCCAGGGACCAGGGCCCGACGGGGGCCATGAGATCGGCGTCGGCGTGCTTGGCGCGCTGGCTCCCGGCCCAGACGCGGGCCTGCCCCGAGACGCCGCCTCCGGCGGCGTCCCCGGTATGGATGATCACTACCCCTCCGGTCGCATCCTGGCCGTAGTGGAGGCCTCCCGCGTCCTTGATGATCTCTATGTACTCCACCTGGGCCAGGGAGACGTGGTCGAGGTAGATGCCGCCGTAGCTTGAGGTGGGGTCGTTGAGCGGCGTGTCGTCGAGGAAGACCAGGACCTTGTAGGAGCCGTGGATGGATAGCGATGAGGAAGAGGCAGAGACGCCCGGCGCGAGGTTGAGGGCATCCTGGATCTTCACCACTTTCGCGGAGGCGATCTGTTCGCGGGTGATGACCGTGCGCGAGCCGTCCGCTCCCGGAGTTCCGGGCGGGGAGGGCTCCGGTTCGTCTTCCGGGAAAGGAGCAGGCAAGCCGACCCGGCCATCCTGGGGATTTGCGGCGCCGGGGTCGGGGGCGTCAGGGGAGGCTTCCCCCTGCAGAGCCGTGGGCGCCGCCGAAGGAGACGGCTGCCCTGAGGTACTCGCTTGGCGGGGACTGTCCCGGGAAGACTTCTCCAGCGGCTCCCCTTCCGGAGGGGAGGCCGAAGGGCTTCCGCTTTGGGCCAGCAGGCCCGGAGGGAAGGCCGCAACGCTCAGGCCGATGACGCAGGCGGCGGCTAGCAGGAAAGGTGTTGCTGTCTTCAGGCCCCTGGAGGCGGGAAGGCCAGAGGAGACGGCGGGTGCGGCGTTCCGTGCAAAGGAGCCTGAGGCATCGGCTAGGGAGCCGGCCCCGCTTGGCCCTCTCCGGCGAGGGGGTGAGGCCGCGCGCCGGGGAAAGGCCCTATGTAGAGACTTGATAGTCCCGTTTCTTGGAGTGAGAAAAGGGAGTGTTGAGGGCTACGGAGTGCTGAGGGCGGGTTGAGTCCGCTTAATGGGAGAGGGCGCTTGAAAAACTAGTATTTCCGTAAAAAAAAGTGGAGAGGAAAAAGGCGAAAGAAGAGAAAAGAAAAGAAAAATTATATGAGTGGGATAATAAGCGACTAAATCTTAGCTTTGAAAATATGTAGAAAAAAATTAAAAAGAAAATTATGTGATTAAATCAAGAAAAAAAATAGGCAATTTAATCCAACGCAATGGTGAAATCCGAGGATTAAATTTAGGGCAAAAGGTAAACCAATGGTAGAATTTAGGATAAACTGGAGATTTATCGGCTAAATACAGTATACAGAGAGAAATCCAACGACTATATCCGGGGTAAGGTGAATTAAACGGAAAATAAGGTAAATCGTGAAGGCTACGATATAATTCGTGATAAGCCAAAAAGGAAAAAATACGGAAGACAAAGAAATCAGAAAAATAAAGAAACCGGAAAAATAAAAAAACTGGGAAAATTAAGAAAATCAGGAAAATAAATAAAAAAGGTGAAAAATAAAAGAAAAATAAAAAATTAATTCTAGATAAAACATTGAAACAGCAAATTATGAAGAAAAAAGTGCTTGCCCAGGTTCCACAAGTCCAAGTTTGGGACGGGCCATGCAGGGTTCATAGGGATGTCTTTATGGTCATATCCTGATGCGTTCAAGGGGTTGGTCCCGGAAGGCGGCCAAGGCGGCGGGGGACCATTGCGGCAGGGCCTCCTCCGCCGCCTTGAGGGAGGTCAGTCGTCCCATGGGCCCTTGCCGCCTTCCTTGAGGATTTCCTGATAGTCCACGCGGTCTTGGAACCTCTTGACCCGTGTGTCAGAGGAGTCAAGGGTGACAGTCAGCCAGCCCCCGCCCTCGACGTTGAAAAGCTTGCCAGGCGCATGGCCGTCAGGGATCAGGCCGAGGGCCGCGCCGTCCGAGGCGCACGCGAGGCACGCGGCCTGGTCGATGGTGCGCATGCCGACAGTGAACACGTCATCGGGGCTCAGCTCGCGTTCCGCCGCTAGCAAGAGGTCGGCTCCGCGCTTGGCGGCCGAGACGGCGGCCTCGGGGTGGAGCAGATCGCGCATGCGGACAGGCTCCACCGCGAGAGTGCCCGCGTGGAGGGGAGGGGAGGGCCGGTCATCGGAGAGGGGCACAAGGTCAGTGCCGTCTGGCCGGATCACTATATGGGTCCTGTCCTTGTCCTCATCCTCCTCGGCGGTGATTATCGTGACGTCCTTCTCCTTGGCCAATGCCTCCAGGCGGCTAATAGCCGCCTCTTCCCAGTCGAACAGGGGAAGGGCCACGAGCATGCCGCTCTTGAGGTTCCCGGCGCGGGAGGCTAGGGCGTCCGCTGGATGCGCTCCCTTGCCTGGAGGGGCGAGGGCGATTTCGGTGGGTCCAGGGGCCGGCAGCCCCAGGCCCCCCGTGATGTCCCGGAAGAAGGCGAGGTTCGCGTAGAGGCGATGCCAGAGCCATGGCCTCCGGGAGGCGAGGATTTCCTCGCGGCGGGAGGAGAGGTCCATCCCGCCGTCTGGGGAGAGCGGGATCTCGGCATCCAGGAAGGAGGATCTCTCGCTCTTATGGCTGGAGAGTTCCTTGCCTTCCGGGGTGAAGACGTAACTCCGGCACTCCCGGCAGTCGAACTCAGGCTCGTTGCCGGTGCGGTTGGCGGCGGCGAGCCACACCCCGTTCTCCAGGGCCCGGAACCGCCAGACGTTTTCCGGGAATTTCCCTGAGGGCGGCCAGTTGGCGGGGATGAGGAGCAGCCTCGCGCCCTTGAGTGCCGCAGTCCTCGCGGGGAGCGAATGGTAGGTGTCGGAGCAGATCAGAAGAGCGCACTTCCCCCAGGGGGTGTCGAAGACGTTGTCCTGGGAGGCCGGGCCAGGGCATGCCCAGCGTGACTCGGCGTTGATCTTGCGGTAGCGCACGAGTTCCTTGCCGTCGGGCCCCCAGACGAAGGCGGTGTTGTAGTAGATGCCTGTAGCGGGGTCGTTTTCCGCGAAGCCCGCCGCGAGGAAGACCGCCTTTTCCTTGGCGAGCCGGGAGAAGGTCTGGGCCGCAGGGCCCTCCGCCGTCTCCACGTAAGGGGCGATGGAATCCCTGTTGTTGAAGATGTAACCAGACAGGCACATCTCGGGGGCGATTATGATCCTTGCCCCATTATCCGCCGCGTTGGAGGCCATGGAGACGATGAGGGCTCGGTTCTCGCGGGTCCTGGCGTGAAGGATCTCCGCGTGGAGGAGTGATATCTTGAGTGTGTTCATCTTGGGTTTACGGCTTTCGGGTTTTCTTGCGCGTTTTCCGTCTGTCGGTCAATCAGGCTTACAGGCTCTCGGCAACCGGGCTTACAGGCTCACGGCAACCGGGCTGAAAAAGGCTCTCGGGCAATCTGGCTTCAGGGCAGTCTGGCTCTCGGGCTTCAGGGCAATCTGAACTCTGGCTTCGGGGCAATCAATCTGATCTCTGGCTTCAGGGCAATCTGGCTCTCTGGGTTCAGGGCAATCTGGCTCGCTGGCTTCAGGGCAGTCGGGCAAGCAGGTTCACGGGAATTCGGCTTTCAGGACGGTCGGTCAGTCCCTGGCTTTGGAGACGGCTGCCATGGCCAGGCAGAAGAAGGCAGCGGCGCAGGCAGCCAGGATAATGAAAGGCGCGAGTTCAGGCGCTTCCCTGAAGGCATCGGCGCGGATAGCTTTGGAGGCGTGGGAGAGAGGCAGGGCCTGGAGCAGGGTCCTGGCCCAGGCAGGCAGGGCGTCCAAGGGGAAGAAGGTTCCGCCCAGGAAGGCCATGGGGGTGATGATGAAGTTCGAGAGGAGGGCCTGGTCGGCGTGGCTCTTCACCAGCATGGCCATGGCGACCGCCAGGGCCGCGAAGGCGAAGGCGTTGAGAAACGCCGCGAGCAGGAGATAGGGGCCGCAGTGGATCCGCACGCCGAACAGGAACCCCAGGATAGCCACCACGGCCATGGCGATGAAGGCCCTTGTGAGCCCGGCCAGGGTCTCGCCCAGCACGAAGGAGAGCCTGCTCACAGGGGCGGCCTGGAATTCCTCGAAGGCGTGGAAGTAGAAGCGGGCGGTGTTGATCTCCCCGGCGATGGCGAAGGCCTGGGTCATGCTGGCCATGGATATGAGGCCGGGGAGCAGGAACTCCAGGTAGCCGCGATCGCCCACCTTCACCGAGCCGCCCAGGGCGAAGCCGAAGGTCACGAGGTACAAAAGGGGCGACACGCTGATGCTCAGAAGCTGGCGTTTGAGGCGCCGCCTGAGGATCATCATCTCCCGCAGGTAGATGGCCAGAAACGCGGACATCTTAGGCCACCCGCCTTCCGGTGAGGGAAAGGAACGCGTCTTCCAGGTTCACCCGTCTGAGGCTGCCGCTTTCTGAGAGGCCCCTGAGGCACTCAGCTGCCTCTCCCCGCTCCCGGAAAAACCGCGTCTTCATCTCGCCCCCCTCGAAGGTGTCGACAGCCCATGACCCCAGGCGCCCCATGATATCCTGCGGGGGACCGGTCTCCAGGAGCCTTCCCCGGTTCACGAAGGCCACTGTATCCGCCAGGAATTCAGCCTCCTCAATGTAGTGGGTGGTCAGGAAGACAGTCACCCCGTCACGGTTGATGGATTTGACGAGGCTCCAGATGCGGCGCCGGATGGCCGGGTCGAGCCCCACCGTGGGCTCGTCCAGGAACAGGAGCCGCGGCCGGTGGACGAGGGCCCTGGCGATCATGAGCCTCCTTTTGAGCCCACCCGAAAGGGTCTTGACGAGGGTTTCAGCCCTGTCCGCCATCTCCACGTACTCCAGGTGCTCCCGGGCCGAGCGCCTCCGGTCTTCCCGGGACATGCCGTAGAGCCTGCCGTGGATCTCCAGGTTCTCCGCCACGGACAACTCCCCGTCCAGGCTCGTGTGCTGGGCAACCATGCCGCACAGCCGTTTGGCCTTGAGGGGATCCCTGCGGATGTCCACCCCCCCGATGAACGCTTCCCCGGTGTCCAGGCGGGTGATGCCGTTGAGGATCCTGATGGTAGTGGACTTCCCGGCCCCGTTGGGGCCAAGGAACGCGAAGAGCTCGCCGCGCCGCACCTCCAGGTCCAGCCCGTCCAGGGCCTTGAGGGGCCCGTAGCTCTTGGAGAGACCCCGGAGGCGGATCATCTGGGAGCGGGAGAGGAGAGGCGCCGCAGGCAAGGCGCTGGCCCTGCCGGGGCCCGGAAGATGCGGGGCTGGGAGGATCGGGTCATGGTAGCGTCAATTCACTCGTTTGTCACAGGCGTTCGGGACCGTGGGGCGAACTTCCGGGGGGCTCACTGCCTCCCATGGGGCGTTGCGGCCTCTCAAGGGGACCCTCGCTCGCTTCGGGAGGCATGGCGGCCTCCCTGAGGGGCTTGTTGCCTTCCCAGGGGGGCCAGCGGCCTCCCTGGGACTCTCGTTGCCTCTTTTAGGATGGCCTTGCGACTTCACTTAAGGGGGTAGTTGCCTCACTGGTGGGCCTCTTGCTGTGTCCCTCGGAAGCATTGCGGCCTATAGTGCTGACTTTGCGGGGTCAATGTAGCCGGTCCGGGGACTGTGTGCGGGCTTTATAAGGGGGCCTTGTCGTCTCCTTAGGGATCTCTGCGGATTGTTTTGAGACTTTGTTGCCTCAGTTGCGGGCCTTGCTGCCACCCAGGCACCCTTAGCGGCTCGAGGCACAGGGAGGCAAGGGGCCTTTCGAGTCTACGGATGGCCTATAAAAGGCAGCCAGCTGCCACTGGAAAGCCTCTCAGGTCCGTAGGTTGCGAAGGAGGCTCGGGGAAAAAGACCGGTTGGCGGCGGGCCGTGATTCAGGGTGGCGGCGCTCGGAAGTCGGCTCCAAAGGCGGTTTTCCGGGCGGGCTTCTCCTGGAGCTTCACCGGAGGGCTAAACATAGGTATCTGCGTCTTCACCTGCGGGCCGCCGGGAAGTCCTGTAGTTTCCTTAGAAGAAAGGGTTTCCCTGGGACTGGCTTGTGCGGGCAACCGGCCATGCAGGCCCGGGTCCGCCACGGTCAGGTCCGGTTTGGGCGTCAGATCGCAGAGTTTAGCCTGAAGTGCTCATTTTAACTCAGGTTGAGGCGGAACTCAAAGGATTCTTTGACGATTTGGGCGCCACCTGGGGCTCTCTTCTGCCCTGGCACAGGTATCGGTATCGGCGCCAGGGCAAAGGGAGGCTTCACGGCTCGGCACGGGTTTGCGGTTCAGGGCCTATTGGTGCAAGATCCTTCTTCGGCCCGCAAGGTAATGGGTAGGTGTGGCAGTGACTAGGTTGCGGAGGATATTTTTTTGTGATACATTATGAATTGAACTTAAAATGCCATTACAAAAAAAAGCAGGAGACAGACATGAAGCCCGTATTCGACCCCGTCACCCTCGAGATTCTCAAGCCCGCACTGAACCCCCTGTTTCCTGCTTTCGAAAAGATCTATCAGGTGGAGTTCCCGATTTACATCGAAACCATCGAATACGTTCCGGAAGAGGCCAGGGTGGACATACGCTTGACCTACCACCGAAAGGCTCTCTTTAAATGCGCCTGCGGTCTAGAGGACATAAAGGTCCACTCCAGGGTGGATCGCTCGTGGAGGGCCCTGGACATCGCAGGCTGCAAGTGCTTCCTTCACCTGGCGGTCCCCCGTCTCAAGTGCCCGAAATGCGGGGTGCACGTCTTCCAGGTGCCCTGGGCGCGGGACCACAGCCACCTCACGCGTGACCTTGAAAAGAAGATTGTTGCCATGGCCGCCTACATGCCTTGTTCGGCCCTGGCGGCCCACTTCGGGGAGTCCGAGCCCAGGATCAACCATATCCTCGTGACCGCCCAGTCGGCCGGAGCCGCCATCCCGAGCAAGGAAGAGCACCGGTCCCGCGCTAGGCGGGCGAGGAGCCAGGCCTTCGCTGAGACGAAGGGTATGGAGGACTTCTCCGGTGACCAGGGAGACCAGGATGCTCAGGACATCCAGGATCCTCAGGACCCTCAGGACCTCCAGAATGACCTGGGTGGCCAGGATGTCCTGGAGGCCAAGGAGGGCCGAGAGTTCAAAGTCAAAGGGTTTCAGGGCGTCCAAAGGTTAAATCGCGGTCAGGGAGGCGGTGACGTCCCCGAGTCACAGGCGGCACGCAAGGGCCCGGAAGTTCAGGATCTGCTTTACATCCGGTCTTTCAGCTCCCTGCAGCAGCCTGAGCAAGCCCAGGAGGCTCAGGATTCCCAGGGCGGCGGCGAAGAGACGCCTTCGCGGGAGTAGGCCGTGCCGGGGCAGGCAGCGGCTCAGCCCCTCCCTTTTCCGGGCCTCGTCCAGGAAAATTTCCCGGTGGACGAGGCTTCATGGCTATAGTCTTCCTGAAGGGGGTCCTTCAGGGCGGATAGGCTTGCCGACGGGCAGGGCCGCACAGCCCCGAAGCCGGCAAGTCGAATGTTGGGGCAGTCGCCTTGCTGAGGCGCCGCCCGATCCCCGGCGTTGTTGACAAACAAACCTGCTTAATATAGTTTTGCCTCAGCGCCTGACCCTCAGCCTCACGTTGCCCATTAGCCGGTCGTTTTCCGGCATGTTTCGGCTGTTTTCCGGTTCCGCGCCGGCGCTCAATCGCCCCTTATCCGGTTTCGCCGCTCCTTTCCGGTACTGCATAGTCACTCCATCCGGCACTTCACCGCCAGTTCTATGGCGCTCCATCGTCACTCCTCCGGTACTACATCGCCCTTTCGCCGGCACTACAGCGTCCCTGCGCCGTTCCCGCTCAGGTCCATCGGCTTTGTCGCGCCTTTCCGCCGACCAGGGACACGAGGGACGAGCCTTCCGGGAAGCCTGGACGGGAACTTCAGTCCGGGCTGTTTTTTTGCCCTGTCTCCCCAACACAGAAATCCTTAAGGTGAACATATGAGCACAGCGGCCTGGAAGCTCCCGCCCGCTGAGATAGAGGCGAGAAGCTTCGGCATAATCGATGAGGAGGCGGGGCCTCACTCCTGGGACCCCGCGCGGTGGAGCATCGTGCGGAGGCTCGTCCACACCTCCGCGGACTTCGACTACGTGAAGGACACCGTGATAAGCCCCGGTGCGGTGGAGGCGGGGACGGCCGCCATCAAGGACGCGGCTCTCATCGTCACCGACACCAAAATGGCCCTCAGCGGCATCAACCGCTCCAACCTCGCTCCCTTCGGGGCCGAGGTCATCTGCCTTGTGGATGATGAACGCGTGGTCCAGGCCGCCAAGGCCGCCTCCTCCACCCGTTCCCAGGCGGCGGTGGACGTGGCCATGGAAGAGTTCGTGAAGGCGGGCCGGAAGACCGTGTGGGTCGTAGGCAACGCCCCCACTGCCCTCTACCGTCTGATGGAGAGGCTCCGCGAGGACCCCTCTCTTCCCGAGCCTTCCCTTGTGGTGGGGCTCCCTGTGGGCTTCGTGAACGCCTACGAGTCCAAGCGCGACCTTGCCGCCTCCGGGATCAGGAATTTCATCACCAACCTGAGCCGCAAGGGCGGCTCGAACGTGGCGGCCGCGGCAATAAACGCCATAGCCAAGCTGGCCCTGGCTGCGGCCTGAGGGCCTATAAGGCCCTTTAGGCGGGCATAGGGACTTTTTTTGGAGTTCCCCTGGGAATGCTGTTGCATTTGCGGTTTTCGAGGACTTCCCTGGTTGCCTGAGCAATGCCTCGGGTTTCCGGGGTAATCCGAGGCTGCCTGAGCAATGCCGCAGGTTTCCGGCGTCTTTCGAAGCGGCCTTGGCAAAGTTGCAGGGTTCCGGGGTCTTCCGAAGCTCCCTTAGCGGTGTTGCGGGTTTCCGGGGTCTTCCGAAGTTGCCTTAGTGACATTGCGGGTTTCCGGGGTCTTCTTAGGCCGCCTGAGCAATGCCGTGGGTTCCGGGAAAGCCCCCCTACGCCGTGAGGGCTTGAAGCATCGTAACGAGGCATATGGCGGTTCTCATTGTCCACGTCCTTTGGCCTGAGCTGCCGAAGAGGGCCTGCTGGAGTATGAGGCCTGGCAGCTCTGCAGGGCGCCGGGGGCAAGCCTTCCGGGGCATGGTGCCCGTAGCGGTCTTTCAGCCTTCCGGGGCAGGGTTTTCAGGGCAAGCATTCCTAGGCAAGCCTTCCTGGGCAGGGTATTTTGGGGCAAGCGTTCCAAGGCAAGCCTTCCGGGGCTGGGTTTTCAGGTCAAGCATTCCTAAGCAAACCTTACCGTGAAATGTTTTAAGGTCAAGCATTCCTAAGCAAACATTACTGTGAAATGTTTTCATGGCAAGCATTCCTAAGCAAACCTTACTGTGAAAGGTTTCCAAGGCAAGTATTCCGAGGCAAGCCTTCCGAGGCAAGCTTTCCAGGGCAGGGCTCGGAAAGACGGGGCGCAAGGCCCCGGAGTTGACAGGAGGTTTCGATGACAGGGGAAGAGGCCAGAAGGTGTCCGGCGGTGCTCATCTCCGCCCCGTCCTCGGGCCAGGGGAAGACCACGGTAACCGCGGCCCTGGCCCGCCACCACCTGCGGCAGGGCAGGAAGGTGAGGGTGTTCAAGTGCGGCCCGGATTTCCTGGACCCCATGATCCTCGCCAGGGCCTCGGGGGCTCCCGTCTACCAGCTGGACCTCTGGATGGTGGGCGAATCCAACTGTGACGCCCTCCTCTACGAGGCGGCCCTGGAAGCGGACCTCATCATAGTCGAGGGGGTGATGGGGCTCTTCGACGGCAGCCCCTCCGCCGCTGATCTCGCGGAGAGGTTCGGGATCCCGGTGCTCGCCGTGATCAACGCCCAGGCCATGGCCCAGACCTTTCCGGCGATAGCGCACGGGCTGTCCACCTGGCGGCCGGGGCTTCCCTGGGCGGGAGTGCTGGCCAACCGCGTGGCGGGCGAGAGCCACGCCCGGATGCTGCGCGAGAGCCTGCCTGCGGACATGCGCTGGTTCGGGGCGCTGTACCGCGGCGCCGACGTGGAGCTTCCCTCGCGTCATCTGGGCCTCGTTCAGGCCTCGGAACTCGATGACCTGGACCAGCGGCTGGACCGGGCGGCGGAACTTCTCGCTTCCCAAGGCATCTCCGCTGTCCCTCCGGAGGCCGTCTTCACCCGGCCGGGCACTGACTTCTCCCCCTGGAGAGGAAGGCTCAAAGGCCTCCGGATCGCCGTGGCGCACGATGATGCCTTCAGCTTCATCTACCAGGCCAACCTGGACCTTTGGCGGCTCATGGGGGCGGAACTCGCGTACTTTTCCCCCGTGGCCGGTGATCCCTATCCCGACTGCGACGCCCTGTACCTCCCCGGCGGCTACCCGGAGCTCCATCTGGGCGCCCTCGCCGCCAACCGCGCCGTCATAGACGGCGTGCGCAGGCATTATGAGGCCGGGCTTCCTATCCTGGCCGAGTGCGGGGGCATGCTGTACCTGCTGGAGGAGCTGGGCCTGGACGGGGTCTACACGGAGATGGCCGGGATCCTCCCCGGCAAGGCCGCGCTAACCGGCGGCCTGCGGGGCCTGGGTCTCATGAGCGCGGATCTCCCCGAAGGCACCCTCAGGGGCCACTCCTTCCACCACTCTTCCCTGAAGATCAGCCTGGAGCCGGTCTGCCGGGCCCGCCGCCAGGATCAGAGGCGCCAGGAGAGCGAGGACATTTTCCGCGAGCGCGGCCTCACCGCCTCCTACGTGCATTTCTATCTCCCCTCCAACCCGGATGCCGCAGCGGCCCTCTTCGACCCTAGGGGCGGCCATGGCGCTTGAAAGGGAAGGGCTGCCGCTCCCTGTGGAGCTCTACGAAGGCCTGGAGATGCGCCGCGGGGACAAGATTCTCTGCGCCACCTTCACGGCTCCCCACGCCGTGCTTTCCACTGCCAGGGCCAACGGCGGATGCCGGGAGGATCTCCGTCACCTGTTCATCCATCAGGCCTGCGAGCCCTCAGGGCACGGCGGCGGGAAGGCCATGCAGGGCTACACAGACCCCGAAGCCTACCTGGCGCTCGTCTGCGGCCGGCACGGCCTGGGGCCGCCGGAGCGCTGCGCGGGCCTGTCCACCGCCGCCAACATGCGCCTGTGCGCCGTTGAGACTTTGAGTTTCGGGGAACTCACGGTGGCCGCAGCCGTGACCGCCGGGGTGGAAAGCAACGCCGGCCGGGCCGGCGATCCCGCCTGGGGGTTCGAGGGCCGCAACGGCTACGAGAGCGTTCCGCGCAGGGAAAAGGCCTTGGCCGAGGTGCACAGACTTCCAGGCCGGGTCAGGGAGGGAAGCGGGGGAGGTTCCGGAGCCGCCGGCCTTTCCGAACCATCCGGTTCTTCCGATTCCTCTTGTTCTTCCGATTCCTCTTGTTCTTCCGATCCCTCCTGTTCTTCCGATCCCTCCTGTTCTCCCAAACCCTCCGGCCCTTCCGAGCCATCCGGTTCTTCCGAGCCGTCCGGCAGCTCCCAGGGCCCGCTCCCCGGCACCATCTGCATCCTCCTGTTCATAAGCCTGCCGCTCACCCCCGGCTGCCTGACCAGGGTCGTCATGACCGCCACCGAGGCCAAGACGGCCGCCCTTCAGGAGCTCAACGTCAACTCCCGCTATTCGGACGGCCTGGCCACCGGCACCGGCACGGACCAGATGGCCGTCGCCTCCCGCATGGTGGAAGGCTATCCCCCGCTTTCCAGCGGAGGAAAGCACGTGAAGCTGGGCGAGCTTGTGGGCCTGACCGTGAAGGCCGCTGTGAAGGCGGCCCTCCTCCGGCAGAACGGCGTATCCCCCGATCGGCAGAGCAACGCGAAAATCCTGCTCGAGCGCCTCATCGAAAAGGACGGGAACTTCCTGACCACCAGGGGCGAGCTCGCGGAGCTGTTTTCCTCAGGCATGGAGCCTGAGACGGCGGAACTCTTCCGCCTCAACAGCAAGGCCGCCTTCTGTGATCCCGCCACGGTCGCGGCCGTGGCTGCCCTCGTGCACCTGCGCGACCAGTTCTCCTGGGGCGTGCTGCCCCCGCTTGTCTGGCCGGAGATCATGGCCGCTCAGGCGGCTCTTCTGGCCGCCGCCGCGAGCGGGGATTACTCGAGGCTGGAGCCTTACCGGTTAACCCTGGCTCCGCTTGCCGCGGACAGGAGCAGGGAGGGCCTGATCAGGCTTGTGGGCATGGCCTTGTCCATGGGGTACGCCGACAAGTGGGACAAGGACGTCTGAGGGCCCCTTGACTAACAGGCTTTCTATGTAGCCCTGCGGAGGCGCCTCTGCGGCGCCTTGCAAGGCGTTCCCCCGCTTCCGCTCCCGCGAATGGCGCCCCGGGCCCTGCGATGCTTTTGCAGCGCCTCGCAACTCTTGTGCCGTGCCAAGCGACGGTTGATGAAGGCGCAAAAAGTCCCTTTTAAAAAACTGGGGCTGAGGCCAAGGCGAGGCCTGCCTGACGATCGCAAGAGGGCTTGCCCCGGCCTGAAGCAGCCGTGCACGTCTTCCTCTTGAGAGATCTGGAGACAAGCCCGTTGTCCAGGAGCCGGGAAGCCTCCCTGTTGTTTTTCGCGAGCCTGTTTAGTAGGAGGAAGCGAGTTATGCCCGCGTTGAAGATGCCGGGGAGGCCGCAGGCTCATCATGTAGGGGTGGATACGGATCGAGTCCATCCTGAGGCAGACGGCGGTCGACATCGCTGTTCTTCGCCAGCCTCAGGAT
Source organism: Deltaproteobacteria bacterium (assembly GCA_031288415.1). Taxonomy (GTDB): domain Bacteria; phylum Desulfobacterota; class Desulfarculia; order Adiutricales; family Adiutricaceae; genus JAIRZX01. The sequence goes on from JAITRL010000344.1 coordinate 13,191, forward strand.
GGCGTATCAGGCCGGCTTTTCGCGAGGCCGAGGCCGGAAACCCTTGCCTTGAAGCAGTGGCAGGTCCTGAGGGCTCAACAGGCGTTCCTGTCCCCCGCATCGTCGTCCATGTTGCGTGCCTGCTGGGCCCTGGCGGCTAACGCCAGGAAGCGAAAGTCTGCTTGTCGGTCAGATCTATAAGTGCCTGGAAGACCATGAGGCCCGGCGTGGCGTTGAGGGTCTTGGAGAGGCTTCGTTGTTTCGGCAACACGTGACAGCAAGTTTTTTATCGGGAGGGCGGGATATGTCTGTTTCTGAAGATCAGCGCCCGGCTGAGCTTCAGCCTTCCACCGATGTTCGCGGTGCCTTGCCAGCTGTGCAAGGTGACGAGGGGGTTGAAAGCGCTAAAGGCGGCAGTGAACAGGACTTTCTCGTAACCGTTCACCTCCCTGCCCAGTCCTAAGGGGGGTTGGCCTTGAGGCGTTCCTGCCTTGAGGCCACAGGTTACCGGGGTCAGCCCTGCCTTTGAGGCTTGCCTTGAAGGCTTCGCCACGTTGGGATTCACGGCAACAAGCGACACGGCCGGATGCTTCCCCAGTCCGGCCCTCTGTAAGCGTCATCAGCAGACACGCATGGAACAGCACGAAACGGGGTGACGCCGCGGCCCTGATTCCCCTTCGTTCCCGAGGGGAGGCCCTCCGTCTCCGGACGGCGGGCCGCGACATGTTCCGTAAGGGATTCAGTCCTTTTGCGATGAGGCTTGAAATTTGCTGTATTGGTTCACGACAGGAAAAAGAGGCCCCTGATGCCCTGCTCCGAAAAAAGGGCCAGGCTGCTCCTTGACCGGAAAAGGGCCAGGATCCACCGCTATGAGCCTTTCACGATAAGGCTCA
>JAITRL010000349.1 GCA_031288415.1 Deltaproteobacteria bacterium
CGAGATCTGGCTGGTCTCGCCGGCGGAGGACTCCTTCCTCTGGGGCTTCGACCGGCTCCGCGCCCCGCTGGAAGGCGACGGTCCGGACAGGCTGCGGGCGAACTTCCTCCAGGCGGCCCGCGCCCACAACCTCATGACCATGCCTGCCCCTCCGGGAAATGGACCGGAGGTCCTGATCAGCTACCTGCTGATGCGCCCGGCCGATCAGGCCGAGTGGCAGGCCGTGCCCAAGGAGGCCCGCTTCCCCCTGGAGGACACCATGGAAGGCCGGTACTGGATCCTCTCGCGTGAAGTGGCGGCCGACTCCCCCAGCGTGAAGCCCCAGGACGGCGAGAACCTGGTCGTCGTCAAGGCCGAGAACAAGAGCCGGCTCGAGTACTACGTCTACGCCCTGAACGTGAACCCCACCGCCCAGATCGCTCCCTTCGTGCCCATGGCGGATTCCCGCACGACCACCGAGGTCCCGGCCGGCGCGACCAGGGTATTCCACGAGTCCGCGCTCCTGCTCGAGCACCCGGTCGAGTACGTGAGGGTCATCGTCACGCAGACTTCCTTCGACGTGACGATAGTGGCCCAGCCTGAGCTCGCCCTGCTGCGGCAAAGTACCCGCTCCGCCGCGGACGGCCCCTTGGCCGCCCTGCTGATCGACGGCATGACCCTGACCAGGGGGCCGATCAGCCCCGGCAACCCCGCCAGCTGGTCCACCAGCAGCACCACCTTCGGCCAGTGACCGGCCCCGCGCGGCCCGTCGCCTGACCCCGCCCCCGCAGGGGGCAGGCTTCACGTCCGCGCGCCTCATTTCCAAAGGCGGGGCGGGGAGGATCGCCGCGATCCGCCCCGCCTTTTCCGCCGCGCGCCTAATCCCGGCGCCCTCCGCGCCCTTTTCCCGGCCCCGGGCGCCTTTTTAGCGGCGCCCGGGGCGCTCTTGCCGGGCTCCCCGAGCTTTTCCCGCGCTGAAGCCGCGATTCCCGCCCGCAAGCTTCCGCCCCGCGGCCTTCCGGCGCCAGCGGGCGCCCGACGTGAACCTTGCCCGCTCCGGGGCGGGCCCCGGGTCGCGCGACGGCGCCGTTCCCGCAAGGCCACGCCGCCGTCAGCGGCGATCCCGCCGCCATGCCCTCAACCGGCCGGAGGAAAACATGCGCACCGCACGCGCCGCCAAGGCGCCCTTCCGCAGGGCGGCGGCCTTGCTCGCACCGCTCGCCGCGCTGGCGCTTGCCCTCGCGCTCCCGCAGGCGGCGGCCGCGGACAAGCACGCCCTGCTGATAGGCATCAACGCCTACCCGGACAACCCGAACTTCCGCCAGCTCACCGGGGCCCTCAACGACGTGGAGCTCATGCGGGGCGTGCTCGTCGAGCGCCTGCAATACCCGGAGGGGAACATCACGGCCCTCGTGGACCGGCAGGCCACGCGCACCGGCGTCATCGACGCCATGACGGCCCTCGCCGGGAGCATCGCCGAAGGCGACGAGGTGTACATCCATTACTCGGGCCACGGCTCGACCACGTGCGACCTCAGCGGCGACGAGGCCCGGACCGTCGAGTCCACGCTGGTGACCTACGGCTCCCGCAGCGGGGCCGCCATCGCCGCCGCAGGCTCCTGCGCCGCGCCCAACGAGAGCGAAGCCAGGGCCGCCGCCCGGCTGGCGGCCTCCGATCCCGACGACTACGACCTCACGGACGACCGCATCCGGCAGCTCGTGGCCGGCCTGCGCAGGCGCGCCGGCCTCGTGGTCATGGTATCCGACACCTGCCACAGCGCCGCCATCACCCGGGTCGGGGACGCCCTGCCCACGCGTGGCGTGCCCATAGACGGCAGGGTCAACCCCGACGCCTTCCTCGAGCCCCCCCCCGACGCCGGAAGCCTGGGGAGCCTCATCTCCATAAGCGCCGCCGGCATGACCGAGAAGGCTGTGGAGTACAGCGGGGCTGGCAACGGCAAGAACTACGGAGCCTTCACCTGGGCCTGGGCGCAGGCCCTGCAGGCCGCCCGCCCCCCCGACACCTGGAGCCACGTGCTCGACCGCACACGGGCCTACTTGAACGAGCGCAAGCAGGGAGCCCGGCATCCGGTCTTCGAGGAGACCTCGCCCTTCCCCAGGCCCTCCCCCAGGCAGGTCTTCGCCGACGGCAAGGGCGGCAGCCGCGCGTTCACGGTCCTCCAGACCCTCGGCCCCTCCGAGAGCGGGGGCAAGAAAAGGGCCATCGTGAACGCGGGCATCCTCGCCGGGGTCACCCCCGGCACGGTCTTCGTCAAAGGCGACCCAAAGGCTCCTGCCGCCAGGCTGACCGTCGCCAGGAGCTCCGAGCTGCAGTCCATGTGCGAGGTGACCGAAGGCGAGGCGGCCCGCGGCGACGACGTGGAGCTCTTCTCCTGGGCCCCCGGCGGCATGTCCATCAAGGTCCGCTACCGCGCCGATCTTCCGGGTGACGAGGGGCTGCTCCCTCAGGCCAGGGCGATCTTCGAGGGCATGACCATGGTGGAGGAGGCCTCCGATCCCGCCGAGGCCGACGTAGCCGTCTGGATTCTCCGGCCCCCCGCCCAGGCCGCGGCCGCGCCGTCCGACGGCTCCGCCCCTGCGGACGGCGCCTCGCCGCCGCAGCCCGCGCCTTTCCTCCCCCCCTCCGATCCTGCGGCCCCGCCCGAGATCTGGCTGGTCTCGGCCGCCGAGGACTCCTTCCTCTGGGGCTTCGAACGGCTCCGCGCCCCGCTGGAAGGCGACGGGCCGGACAGGCTACGGGCGAACTTCATCCAGGCGGCCCAAGCGCATAACCTCATGACCTTGCCCTCCCCGCCTGGAAGGGGACCGGAGGTCCTGGTCAGCTACCTGATAATGTTCCCGGCCGATCAGGCCGAGTGGCAGGCCGCGCCCAAGGAGGCCCGCTTCCCCCAGGAGGACACCATGGAAGGCCGGTATTGGACCCTCTCGCGGGAAGTGGCGGCCGACTCCCCCAGCGTGATGCCCCAGGACGGCGAGAACCTGGTCGTCGTCAAGGCCGAGAACAGGTCCCGGCTCGAGTACTGCGTCTACGCCCTGAACGTGAACCCCGCCGCCCAGATCGTCCCCTTCGTGCCCGCGCTCGATACCCGCACCTCCACCGAGGTCCCGGCCGGCGCGACCAGGGTATTCCACGAGTCCGCGCTCCTGCTAGAGCACCCGGCCGAGTACGTGAGGGTCATCGTCACGCAGATTCCCTTCGCCGTGACGATGATGGCCCAGCCGGAGTTCGCCCTGCTGCGGACGTGGCCCATCAAGGCCAGCGCCCCGGACACCTTAAGCGACCTGCTGATCTACGGCATGACCCTGACCAGGGGGCCGATCAGTGCCGGCAGCCCCGCCAGCTGGTCCACCAGCAGCACCACCTTCGGCCAGTGACCTGCCCCGCGCGGCCCGTCGCCCGCACCCGCAGGGGGCAGGCTTCACGTCCGCTCGCCTCATTTCCGCGGCGCGGGGCGGGGAGGATCGCCGCGATCCGCCCCGCCCCGCCTTTTCCGGCGCCCAGGGCGCTCTTGCCGGGCTCCCCGCGCGTTTCCCGCCCTGAAGCGGCGATTCCCGCCCGCAGGCTTTCCGCCCCGCGGCCTTCCGGCGCAAGCGGGCCGCGCGACGGCGCCGTTTCCCGCAAGGCCACGCCGCCATGCCCTCAACCGACCGGAGGAAAACATGCGCACCGCACGCCCCGCCAAGGCGCCCTTCCGCAGGGCCGCTCCCTTCCTGGCCCCGCTCGCCGCGCTGGCGCTTGCCATAGCCCTCCCGCAGGCGGCGTCCGCGGCCAAGCACGCCCTGCTGATAGGCATCAACGCCTACCCGGACAACCCGAACTTCCCCCACCTCACCGGGGCCCTCAACGACGTGGAGCTCATGCGGGGCGTGCTCGTCGAGCGCCTGCATTACCCGGAGGGGAACATCACGGCCCTCGTGGACCGCCAGGCCACGCGCACCGGCGTCATCGACGCCATGACGGCCCTCGCCGGGCGCATCGCCGAAGGCGACGAGGTGTACGTCCAATACTCGGGGCACGGCTCGACCACGTGCGACCTCAGCGGCGACGAGACGCGGAGCGTCGAGTCCACGCTGGTGACCTACGGCTCAAGGAGCGGGGCCACCGAAACCCCCTGCGCCACGCCCAACGAGAGCGAAGCCAGGGCCGCCGCCCGGCTGGCGGCCTCCGATCCCGACGACTACGACCTCACGGACGACCGCATCCGGCAGCTCGTGACCGGCCTGCGCAGGCGCGCCGGCCTCGTGATCATGGTATCCGACTCCTGCCACAGCGCCACCATCACCCGGGGCGGGGACGCCCTGCCCACGCGGGGCGTGCCCAGGGACGACAGGGTCAACCCCGACGCCTTCCTGGAGACCTCCGCCGAGACCGGAAGGCTGGGGGACCTCATCTCCATAGGCGCCGCCGACATAACAGAGGGGGCGGTGGAGTACCCCGGGGCAGGCAACGGCAAGGACTACGGCGCCTTCACCTGGTCCTGGGCGCTGGCCCTGCAGGCCGCCCGCCGGAGCGACACCTGGAGCCACGTGCTCGACCGCGCCGCCGCCTACATGAACGAGCGCGGGCAGGGCGGCCCGCATCCGGTCTTCGAGGAGACCTCGCCCACCCCCCGGCTGGTCTTCGCCGACGGCAAGGGCGGCAGCCGCGCGTTCACGGTCCTCCAGACCCTCGGCCCGGTCGAGAGCGGGGGCAAGAAAAGGGCCATCGTGAACGCGGGCATCCTCGCCGGGGTCACGCCCGGCACGGTCTTCGTCAAAGGCGACCCCGAGGCGCCTGCCGCCAGGCTGACCGTCGCCAGGAGTTCCGAGCTGCAGTCCATGTGCGAGGTGACCGAAGGCGAGGCGGCCCACGGCGACGACGTGGAGCTCTTCTCCTGGGCCCCCGGCGGCATGTCCATCAAGGTCCGCTACCGCGCCGATCTTCCGGGGGACGAGGGGCTTATACCTCAGGCCAGGGCGATCTTCGAGGGCATGAGCATGGTGGAGGAGGCCTCCGATCCCGCCGAGGCCGACATGGCCGTCTGGATTCTCCGGCCCCCCGCCCAGGCCGCGGCCGCCCCGTCCGCCGGCTCCGCCCCGGCGGCCGGCGCCTCGCCGCCGCAGCCCGCGCCTTTCCTCCCCTCCTCCGACCCTGCGGCCCCGCCCGAGATCTGGCTGGTCTCGCCGGCGGAGGACTCCTTCCTCTGGGGCTTCGACCGGCTCCGCGCCCCGCTGGAAGGCGACGGTCCGGACAGGCTGCGGGCGAACTTCCTCCAGGCGGCCC
>JAITRL010000365.1 GCA_031288415.1 Deltaproteobacteria bacterium
CTAGGTCCTAATATTACAAGTTATCTGTGGTCTTCAATTACAATGTTTTGGACCCTTACTGCTAAAGAAATAAAACAATAATTAAGTGGGCGATTAGCTCAGCTGGATAGAGCGTTAGCCTCCGGAGCTAAAGGCCGCGCGTTCGAATCGCGCATCGCCCACCATCACGCGGGTCAGGAACCCGTAGGGAATGAAAGCCCCCGCAGGCCGCGGCTGCGCCCCCGCCATGGCCTGCGGGGGCTTTTCCGCTATGCGGCAGGCTCCCGGCATCCCCTTGACAGCCGTTAATCCGCGAACGGCGGATCTCGACGGAAAAGGAGGCTTGCTTTCAAGTTGCCCCGTGTCGCGTTCCCTCTGGTCACATCCCCCATGGCCGGATTTCCCAAAGTCTGCTTTCGCGCGGGTCCGGCAGGTTAACGCGGCGGAACGGGATCTTCGGGGTCGCCCGGCCGCGCGCCTTGGACTCTGGCATTCCAGAGCCTAGCATGCGGCCTCGCCGTACATGCCCGAGGCGCGAAGACGCGGTAAACAGCGGCAAGGACACGTCTCAGGCCTCTTGAAGGCGGAAGACCCGGGCGGGAGCAGGGGAGGCAGGAAGACTCAGGCGGGCGCACCCATGCCCAGGGCCTCAGGCGACGGCGGCGGAAGCGGGATATTCAGTCCCGAGGCTTGCTCTTCGGTTATGAGCTTCCTGGCCCTGTAATACTCAAGATCCTTTTTAAGGCCGTTCTCGTGCAGGAGCTTGAGGTAATCCTGATCCACGGTCAGATCCTTCATCCGCAGGATGTCGCTCGAGACCGGCTCCGGCGGCCTCTTGTACTCGAGTTCCGTGCCGTCGAAGACGCGGCCCAGGTTAAGCTGTTGCCTGGAGCAGGCCCGGCACTGATGGAAGGAGAGCCTGTCCGACAGGATCCGCTTTCGTAGGCTTGAGTATTCCTCGCTGTTCCAGACTTTGGACAGGCCGTCCTCGAGCACGTTCCCGACGGGGGAGTAGGCCGAGCAGCACACCTCTATGTCGCCGTTGATGCGTATGTGGGGGTTGACAAGAGGGGCCGAGCAGTAAGGGGAGTCGTTGGCCTCGTAAAGGCCCAGGGCGTTGTTCTGGAAGTCGACGTACCTTATCAGCGCCGCCTGCTCCGAAAGCCCCAAAGGCATGAATTCCCTGATCAGGTCTTTCGTGTTCATCGGGGTTACCTGGCACGCGACGAACTGCACCGAGTCCGCGCCTGCCCTTTGAGCCAGCGGCTGAAGCTGATCCGTGTAGGCCTCGTTGTGCTTGAATACCACGTATTTCCAGGTGAGCCGCGGGCCCTTGCGGGCCGCCCGCTTCGCCGCCGCCACGGCGGAGAGGCTGCCGACGGCCTTCTCGAAGTCGCCGCCGGCCCTGTACTTCCCGTACGTCCTTTGGTCGACGCCGTCGATGCTGAAGAGCAGGCTGGTGACGCTGCTGTCGATGATCAGCGCGGGGTTGATCTTGGCGTTGCCGTTGGTGTCTATGTGGACAGGGGTCGGCTTGACGTAGTCGAGCATCTTGTAGATGTCGGGATGGAGGAAGGTCTCGCCCTGGCCCACCAGGATCAGCAGGGAGACGTACGGCCTTATGTCGTCCCAGATCTTCTTGAAGGTCTGGAAGGGCATTATCTTGCCGTGCTGGTAGTAGTCCTTGCCGCTTTCCTTCGCGTTGGTGCACAAGGGGCACTTCAGGTTGCAGTACGAGACGATCTCCAGGCCGACTTCCAGGGAGCGGGGTTTCGGGCCTTTGGAATCGATCATGGGCATGAGGCCCGCCGTGTCCTTGAAGTGCCCTTCCGGGAGCAGGGACGCCGCCCTGTAGGCCTCCCCTAAGAAGTTCGCGGCCGCCAGGGAGTTGGCGAGGAAGTTGAGCGTCTGATTCTTGAGGGACGGGTACCTCAGCCCTCCCGCAGACACGAGGATGTCTTTGAGAAGCTTGAGTAGCCTGGCGTTCGGGCCCCTGAAGTCCTCCGTGCGGAGGAGGGTCACCATGTTGCTCGTGAATGAGTCCATGCGTCTTTACCTTGGCCTTGTCGTTCGAGTGCCGGCAGTCAGGAACAGGCGCCGCGCGCCCTTTCAGGCCCTGCGGATTCCGGCGGGAAGGAAGCGCCTTCGGATTGAGGCCTTGCGGCGCGGCAAGCCGCGATGCGGCCGCTCTCCGGCAGGGGAGCGGCCGCGGCGGCCCGGAAGCGGCGTTCAGAGGGCCTCGCACACCAGGGCGGTCTCGACCACCACGTTGGCGTCGGAAGTCTTGGCTATCCTGAACCTGTAGCCCAGGCCCCACCCCTCGATGATCGTCTTGATGCTGAAAAAGTCGTCGAAATTATGGTAGATGCTTATGCTCATGGCGGGGCGCTGCTCGCTGATGGTTTTCCGGGCCCCCTCAAGGAACTGCTGCTCGTATCCTTCGATGTCGACTTTGATGAAGCCGACTTCCAGCCTGTTCTCAGCCACGTACTCGTCCAGGGGGATGACCTTGACCTTGATCTGGGTGAGCTGCCTCTCGGTCTCCTTGTCGAACTTGCTGAGGCTGCTCCCGGATCCGAAGAAGTATATGACCGAATCCTTGGAGCGCTCCCCCAGCGCGAGGGGCACGAGCTCGCAGTTTTCGACGCCGTTGAACCTGAGGGTGTTCCTCACCATGTCCTGGTGCGGGGGTACGGGCTCGAAGACATGGACCTTCCTGTCCGTGGCCTCGGCCAGGATGATCGCCGAGTCGCCGCAATAGCCGCCCACGTCGATTATGTCCTTGTCCCTGAGCCTTTCCGGCCGTTCCAGGAGCCCCATCCCGAACCGGTTGACGAAGATGTCCGGCCCGAAATGCGGCACGGGGAGAAAATACCCGTTGAAGCAGTACATGTCCTCCGCCAGCTTGACCGTCCTGTATTTTATGTAGTCAAGCGTGGAGCAGATCTTCTCGGCCTCCTCGGGGTTGAACACGGAAGCAGGGTCCGGCGTCTTCGAGGCCAGTTTCTGCAGGTTGTGCACGATCCTGCAGATCTTGGCCCTGTCCGCCTCATCCAGGCCGTCGAGGAGGCCCTTGAGCCTGAAGCGGAAATCCGGCTGGGCCATGCCTTTGGCGAACAAAGGGAGCACGCAGCTTGGGGAGTGCCTGTTTTCCCATTCCGTCGGGACTACCGTTCTGGCGGCGGAAGGCGCCATACCCTTTCCTCCGTTCCCGGCGGGGGCGAATCTGCCCGCCAGGGCCTTGTATTTTTGGTTCTCCAGCATCTTGGGCAGGTTGTCGGAGATTTCGGGGATCATGGCCGCGGCCGCCCCCCCGCCCTCGAGAAGGCTTATGAGCTCGTCCGGGAAATCCTTAAGCGACTCCCACTCCCGCTCGGACAGGTGCAGCCGCGCGAGCCTGGCCCTCGCTTCCCTGTCTCCGGGCGACAGGCACAGCGCGGCCCTGTAGGCCTGCGCCGCCTCAGGCAATTTCCTCGCAGCGGTCAGGGCCGCGCCGTAGTTGGCAAGGGTCCTGGCCTCAACGCCGCCGCTGTCCAGCTGAAAGGCGATGATGCCTTCGATGTGCCCGATCGCCTCGTCGGGCCTGCCCTGCGACAGGCTCTCGGAAGCGAGCTTTTTGAGCCTTTCGCACTCTTCGGCGGAGACGCTCCCCCGCTCCTTCAGGCCACGCGGGTCGAAGACGGCGTACCGGGGCTTCAGGCTTCCGTTCTTGGAATAGAAGTAGAAGTCGCAGGACGAGCGCATCCCGTTGTCCTGATCCGGCCTTGCCGGGAACCGGTTAGGCAGGAATCCGGCCAGTTTCCAGCCGGGGAGGTTGGCGGTTACCCAGCCGGTGAACCTGCGGCTTCGCGTGTGCGCGGCAGGTCCCGTGCCGGCCTCGGCGTCGACGTTTGTCGAATAAACCACCGCGAACCTCTCGGCCGCGCCGAAGAGGTCGCGCATGTGCCTCTCGAACAGGTCGTCCTCAGGCATGCAGAAGATCGAGTCCAGGGACAGGGCGATCTCCGCTCCGGGGACAGCGGTCCCGCCCGGGGAGTAGAGCCCGAAAGTCTTAGACGTGTCGTCCTGGAAAGCCGAGTTGCACAGCCTGATCGCCTCTTCGGACAGGTCCAGGCCGGCGTATTTCCGGAACCGGAACAGGCTTGACTGGAATCCGTCGCCGCAGCCCAGATCCACGGCGCTTTCCGCCCCGTGATCCCTGGCGAAGGAGTTCACCACCTCGGCCTTGTATTCCGCGAGGGGCCCGTAGCTTCCGGTTCCCGCCCCGCGCTTGGCCCTGTATCTCTCGTTCCAGTATTCCTTGGTTCCGCCCATTGTCACGCTCCGCCGTTCGGTTGCGGCCGCATTCCCGCTTTCAGGCGCCTGCCGGGCAATGATTGCCTGGCAGGTAACCTTAGCAACAACCGGGCCAAAAAGATGAATCTTTTCCAGACCCTGAGCTGACGTGAGAAGACGTCAAAGCCGCCAGTCCGCTGGACGTTTTCCTGATGAGGACAGTGATTTTTTGCCGGGTGCGCCGTCCCGTGTCAGTCTGATTGGCGACATTGCCTGCTGTGCCTCATTCCGCCCGTTTATCCTCTCTCCCTGCATTCCTTCAGAATTTTCCTCGCTCCCTCCTTCTTTCCCTTCTTTCCCTTCTTTCATGGATCTCCTGGTCCGGCGCTCTGCCCTCAAGTCCTGTAGCCAGCCTTCCGAAAGCCCGCCTTCCCTGCCTCTCAGCCTTCCCTGCCTCTCAGCCTTCCCTGCCCCTCAGCCTTCCCTGCCTCTCAGCCTTCCCTGCCTTCCAGCCTTCCCTGCCTCCCAGCCTTCCCTGCCTCCCAGCCTTCCCTGCCTTCCCTGCCTTCCAGCCTTCCAGCCTTCCGAAAGTTCGCCTTCCGGCAGGCCGCCGCCTTCCCTGCTCCCCTAAAACCCCGACCTCCCTGCTCCCCTAAAGCCCGCCCTCATGGCTTTCCGTGCCTTGCATTTGGTAGCCGTTGCCGGTCCGGTTCCACGCTTTACTTTATTTCGGTCCCGAATGAGCCGCGTCCCAGCCGCTTCCCGCGCGCCCGCCATCGGCGCCTCCCTGTTCCCGCCTGATGCCTCGTTTGCGGGATGTAAGGCCACTGGCCGTCCGGAGCCGCTTCAGGGACGGCCAGGGGCCTGAAATTTGGAGGCACATTGCGCTTTCCAGGGGTCCGGCGCTGTGATATCATGAATGGATACCGCTTTAAGTTTCTGGTTCGCGGGAAAGAAAGGTCAACTGAAATGTCGGCAAGTTACAACGTGGGGGTCCTGGGAGCCACCGGGGCCGTGGGCCGCGAGATGGTCAGATCCCTTCAGGAGCGGGGCTTCCCGGTCAAGTCCCTCCGGCTCCTCGCCTCCTCCAGGTCCGCGGGGACCAAAGTGGAGTACGACGGGCAGGAGATCGTGGTCCAGGAGGCCGGGCCGGGGTCTTTCGAGGGGCTGGACATCGCCCTCTTCTCGGCCGGGGGCGCGGCCTCCGCGACCTTCGCCCCGCAGGCGGCCGAGGCCGGCTGCGTGGTGATTGACAACTCCTCGTGCTGGCGCCAGGACCCCAGGGTGCCCCTGATCATCCCGGAGGTGAACGCCGGGGCCGTCAGGCGCCACCGGGGGATCATCGCCAACCCCAACTGCTCTACCATCCAGATGCTGGTGGCCTTGAAACCCATCTACGACGCCGTGGGCATCCGCCGCATAGTGGTCTCCACCTATCAGGCCGTCTCCGGCACCGGCCAGAAGGGCATCGAGGAGCTCTCAGACCAGACCCGGAGGCTTTTCCGGAACGAGGAGAGCCCCCCCAAGGTCTACCCCCACCGCATCGCCTTCAACTGCCTCCCCCACGTGGACGTCTTTCTGGAGAACGGCTACACCAAGGAGGAGATGAAGATGGTCAACGAGACCGTCAAGATCTTCGATGACCCCAACATCAAGGTGTCGGCCACCTGCGTGCGGGTCCCGGTCTTCTACGGCCACTCCGAGGCCGTGTGGATCGAGACCTTCCGCCCCATCCGCCCCGAGACGGCCAGGGAACTCCTCATGCGGGCCCCGGGGGTCCTGGTCCAGGACGACCCCGCCTCCTCCCTCTACCCCCTGGCTTCGGACGCGGCGGGCCGCGAGGAGGTCTTCGTGGGGCGCATCCGCTCCGATCTCTCCTGCGAGAACGGCCTGACCATGTGGGTGGTGGCGGACAACCTGAAGAAGGGCGCCGCCACCAACGCGGTGGAGATCGCCGAGCTCCTGGCCCGCGAGCCTTCCCTGATCGCGACCGGCTGGCCCGGCGTGGATCCTTATGCCGCCTTTACCGCCTCCTGAGGCTTCAGCCCCTGGACCTTGAGGGGGTTTGCCGACGTCTTGGGGGGGGGAGCTTTCGCCTTTGCGGCCCCTGTCGACTCTGGTGCCTGAGAAGACTGAGCCTGCCCGAGGGGCCCGTGTAGCCCGTGAAGCCCGTGTAGCCCGTGAAGCCTTGTTCCCTTCCGCGCTTGCGAGCCCTGGCGGGCCCTTGTGGCCTGCGGTACCCGTGGGGCCTATGCCGTCCAAGAATCATCTGCCGCACTAAGAGGCCTTAAGCGGCCTCAAGGGCCCGCTTTCCCAGGGCTCCGGCCTTGTCTTTTCGCCTCCTCAGGCTTGCGCCCGGAGGGCCCTGGAGCCTCCGCCTTTTGCCCGGAGGCCGCCAAGGCTCCCCGGCTTTTGCCGAGGCGGCCCCTCGGGCGGTTCCCGGCTTTCGCCCTGAGCGGCCCTTCGCCCGCGCGGCCCGCTGGTTTTGGCCTGAGCCGCCTTACGGCCCCCGCGCTGAGCGGCCGGCCCCTTTGCCTTCGGCTGAGCGGCCGACCCCCTTGCCTTCGGCTGAGCGGCCCCCTGGCGGCCGGCCCTGTTTTCGCCTGTGCCTTACGCCCGATGCGGCCCGTCTCCCGGGCCGCCCTGAATCTGAGCCTTTTAACCCCGAATCGCCCGGCCGACGGGCGGCCTCCTGCCCGCCCCGAAGCGGCCAGTATCCAAAAGGAGTCCAGACATGGCGTGGTCCAACCAGTCGAATGAGTACAAGAAGCTTCTGGAAATCGGGCGGCCCCCAAACATTGTCCGCCTCTTCCCCAACTCCAAGGGGCTCATCGTCAGCGGCAAGTTCATTGACAGGGCGCTCAAGGCCAAGGGCCACGCCATGACCATAGCCGCCAACGGGCGCAACCACATCATCATCCGCGGGGTGCTCCAGGCGGCCCAGAGGGCCAACGCCGCGGTGATCATCGAGATAGCCAAGAGCGAGGGCGGAGCCAAGTCCTACTGCGCAGTGAACTACTGGAACATCGCCCGCCAGGTGGATTCGGTCCTCAACGAGCTGGGCGTCACCGTGCCAGTGGCCGTGCACGCGGACCACTACGGCATCAAGAACGAGAAGGACCTAGTCAAGGCCAAGGTGGAGGTCCCCACCATGTTCGAGGCGGGTATCACCTCCATCGCCGTGGACGCCTCCCACCTGCCGGATGCCGACAACCTCCTGGCCTCCATCGCCCTGAACCCCTACATCCCCAAATGGTCGGGCCTCGAGACCGAGGTGGGCGAGATCAAGGGCGACATCGGCCTGTCCACCCCCGAGGACGCGCTCTTCCTCATCCAGGGCCTTAACGCCCACGACATCTTCCCCGACTGGATCGCGCTCAACAACGGCACCACCCACGGCATCCAGGCCGAGTCCACGGGAATCCACGTGGACCTCACCGCCGACGTGCACAAGGCCATCGAGCCCTACGGGGTCTCCGGGGCACAGCACGGCACCTCCGGCAACTCCTCAGACCGCCTCCGCGAGATCGCCAAGAAGACCCGCACCACCAAGGCCAACGTGGCGACCGCCCTTCAGATGATCTCCTGGGGAGTGGAGATCGACGACTACGGCAACGCCATCCTCAAGGACGGCGCCCTGCAGAAGGTGCCCGGCCGCGGCATGACCGAGGAGCTCTGGGCCGAGATCAAGGCCGCCGGTGAGGAGAAGAAGTACAAGGCAGGGGACTACAAGAACTTCAACCTGCCCTTCGAGAACAAGATCCTCTCCCAGCCTGCCGAGATCAGGGCCCGCATGGAGAAGGCCGTCGAGGACTTCGTCTACAAGCTCCTGACGGAGGTCTTCAACGCCGCCGAGACGGCCCCCCTGCTCTACGATGAGATCCTGAAGGTCAAGGGCTTCGACCCCGGATTCAAGGCCAAGCGCATCGAGGACCCCGCCGAGTGGACCGAGGCCAAGATCCGCGAGAAGGCCAAGGCTTTGGTCCCCGACAAGGGGCCGGCCGGCAACTTCGACGACTGACCCTTCCCTCTCCCCCACGTCTCAGCTTTCGCGAGGCCCGCCGCCTTTTCCTCCAGGGGAATCGCGGCGGGCCTCGCCCATTTCAGGCGCAAGGCCAAGCGGGCATCGGCCCTGCGGCGGCCCTGGAAAGCCGGGAGCGGCCGTCGCCGCCCTCCGGAGACCATGTCAGCATGGCTCTGCCTTAGGCATCCCGGAACCGCCTCGGGGAGGCTCGCGTCGGCTTTGCCAGCCATGAGGCAGTCATTCGCGACAGGCTTAGGGCTCCCGCAAAGGAAAGGCGCCTTGCCGTGGGGAGGCCTCCGCCGTCTTGTTTCGGCCTTTGGCAGCCGGAAGAGGCCTCCGGCGCCTTGCGCCGGCCTTTGGTAGCCGGAGGAGGCCTCCGGCGCCTTGCGCCGGTATTTGGCAGCCGGAAGAGGCCTCCGGAAGCGCCGCCGCGGCCTGGCGGCTGGCCTTGAGGATGAGCGGGCATCGTTTTGAGGGCCGCGGGCGGCCTTCCCGCGGCGGCGAGGCGCCGCGGCCCCAGCCCCGGCGGGGCAGCGGCGGGGCGGTCGCCTTCCCCCTTACCGCGCTCCCGGCAGAGGATGCGCCGCGAGATACCGGGCGCTTTCCCCCAGGCTTTCCGGGCCGTGGTTCTCCAGAGTGGCGGAGGGATCGAGCCCGCGCTCCGCGAGCTGTTCCCAAAGTTCCCCGTAGTCTATGAGCCCTGTCCCCAGCGGGAGGTGCTGGTCGGCGGAGCCGTCGTTGTCGTGGAGGTGGAGGTGGCCGACCCGGTCCCCCGCCATGTCCAGCCAGCGGCCCAGGTTGCGCCAGCCGGCGCCCATGCCGGAGTGGTGCCAGTGGCCCACGTCCAGGCACATGCCCGCCCTGTCCTCAGGCAGAAAACCCAAAAGCCTCCTGATGGCGCAAGGGGACCTGTCGGCGGTGTTCTCCAGGAAAAGCTTGGCCCCGCACGCTTCCAGCACCCCGCCCCAGGCCGCGAGCGAGTTTTTCAGGAAGGCCTCGGAGGGCCGCGAGAGCGGGCCTTCGAGGTCTTCCGGGCCCATGGTCTGGTGCTTGGAGGGGGCGGCCTCCGAGTCCCGCGTGGGCCTGAAGCAGGAGTGCCCCACCAGGTGGACGGGGGAGTAGAGCGAGGCGGCCTCGGCCGCCCTCCTGAGCTTCTCCCTGCCAGCCTTGTCCGGGGAGCCGGGGAGCACCCCGCTGTAAGGCAGATGTACCCCGCAGCCCCCGAGTTCGCCGCTGACGATCGCCGCGAGTTCCTTGTGCGCGGGGAGGCCGATGGTTTCCCAGCCGACGTTGAAATAAAGTTCCGGGCGGAAGCCCAGCCGCCTGAGCAGCGAAAAGTGGGCATCGCGCTCCCGGACGCTGATCAGGTACAGGGTGGCGAAGATCTCCATGGGTTTCGTGGGAGGCGGGGCGGGGGAACAGGCCCGCCCTGGCAAGGGCGGGGACGCTCTCCGGCGCTTCGGGGGGGAGCGTCCCCTTCTCAGGCGGAGAGGGCTTCTGATGCCGCCCAAGGCCCGCCCTGCCCCTGAAGGGGCCGGGCGGGCGGAAAACTTAAGGTCCTGAGGCCTCGCTGCAGACGGCGTCAAGGGTTTCCGGGCGCCGAGGCAGCCGCCTTGCCGGGCTTGCCGCACCTTCCCGGCCGACCTGTGCGGCTTTCCCGGCCGCCCTGTGCGGCCTTGCGGCGCGCCGGCCCGCGCCTTTCGCCGCTTTCGCGGCGAGCTGGCCCCGGAGCCCTGCGCAGGGCTCAGGGTTCCGGGCCTCTCCTGGAACTGAGCCGTTTCAAGGCGCTGCGGATAAGGCTCTCCAGGGCTGAGTCCCCTTCCGCCTCCGGGGGCGGCGCAAGGCCCCTCAAGGCGCGCTCGGCCTCTGCCCTGGTATAGCCCATGTTCTGGAGGGCGGAGGCGGCCTCGGCGGCGAGCCCGGAGGGGAGCCCGCCCGGCTGGCCGGGGGCGGGGCCCTGGGGGATGCTGGCGGTAGCCGCGAGCTTTCCCGCCTTGTCCTTGAGTTCCAGCATGATGCGTTCGGCGGTCTTGAGCCCGATGCCTTTGACGGCCGCGAGGCGGGGGAGGTCCTGGTCCTGGAGGGCCCGGGCAAGCCCGGCGGGGTCCAAGGCGGAAAGCACCGTCACGGCGAGCCTGGGCCCCACCCGGGACACCGAGGTGAGGATGTCGAAGGCGTCCCTTTCCTGCCCGCTCAAGAACCCGAAGAGCTCGGCCGACTCTTCCCGCAGCACGAGCCGCGTGCAGACGCTCGCCTCCCCTCCGGCAGGGGGGAGCTGGGCGGCGGAGGAGGCCGGCATCGTCACGGCGTAGCCCACCCCGCCAGGGGTGTCGATCACCACCACCCCGGAGAGGGACTTGTCGAGGATTTTGCCGCGGATGTGGTCTATCATTTGCCCTTGCCCTCAATGCGGTATCCCATGGCGGCCAAGTCAGCGGGCGTGAGGTTGCGCCAGCTGGCGGCCCGGGCCCGGGAGGCGGACCTTAAGGGGGCGCCGGGCAAGATGTCCATGACCGCCGCCTGTCCCGCGTGGCAAAGCGCGCAGGCCAGGGCGTCGGTAGCGTCTTCAGGGGGCTTTTCCCGGATGCCCAGGGTCTGGGACACCATGTAGGCCACCTGGGATTTCTCGGCGCGGCCTGAGCCGCAGACGGCGCTTTTGACGAGGGCGGGCGCGTACTCGTACACGGGGACCGCGGCCAGCGAAAGGGCCACCATCGCCGCCCCCCGCGCCTGGGCCAGCCGGAAGGCCGTGCGGGGGTTCCGGAAGGTGAAGACATCCTCCAAGGAAGCGGCCTGCGGGCCGTGGAGGGCGATGAGCCCGGTGAGCCCCTCGAAGATGATCTTGAGCCTCTCCGGGAAGGGCAGGGAAGGCGGGGGGGAGATCCTGCCGAAGGCCAGGAGCCTTGCCGAACTGCCGGCAAGTTCCAACACCCCGTATCCCGTGTGGAGGCTGCCGGGGTCAATGCCGAGGATCCGGAAGCCGCCTGCCCTGGACGAAGCCGTCGGGGCCTGCGAGGCGGCAGGGCCATGGCGGGCCGCAGGCTTTGCGGAGGCCGCGGGCGGCGGGCCGGCCGCTTGGCAGGCGAGAGCTTCATGGCGTGACGGGGCTGCGGGCGCTTGAGGGGCCTTCGGGCATTCAGTCTCAACCCTGTTGTCCGCCGGAAGGCCGGCAGACGGGGAATCAGCCGCCTTGCCGACGGCCTTTCCAGCCGCAGGGCCTGAGTCTTCTGCCGCGGCTTTGCCTGCTTTGCCAGCCACCCGGCTTGAAGCCTCTGCCGCGGCCGTGCCTGCGGCTCTGTCAGACCCCCGGCCTGAAGGCTCCGCCGCGGCCTTGCCTGGAGCTTCTTCAGCCGCTTTGGCGGCCTCAGGGCAGGCCGACGGCGCTCCCGTCGTCGGCCTGCCCTGAGGGCCGAGCCTTGCCGGGTTCCCGGGCAAAGGCTACTCTTCCATGAGGCCCTGCGCGGCCTCGTCGGAGAAGTCTATGTTGGACCAGACTTTCTGGACATCGTCCAGGTCATCGAGCGCCTCCAGGAGCTTCATGGCAGTGTTGAGCTCGCGGCCGGCGAGCTCCAGGCTGGAGCTGGGCACGTAGGTAATCTCCGCGCCGCTGTAGGCGAGCCCCGCCTTGTCGAAGGCGTCCTTGACGGCGTCCAGGTCCCCGATGGCCGTGTGGACCTCCACCTGGCCGCCGCTGGCTGAGATGTCATCGGCGCCGGCCTCCAGGGCCACTTCCATGGCCTGGTCCTCGGTCACCCCCTCCTCGAAGGTGATGGAGCCCTTCTTGGTGAAGTTCCAGGCGACGGAGCCGGGTTCCCCCAGGTTGCCGCCGTACTTGCTGAAGGTGTGCCGCACCTCGGAGGCAGCGCGGTTCTTGTTCTCGGTGAGCACCTCCACGAGGACCGCCGCCCCGCCGGGGGTGTAGCCCTCGTAGAAGAGCTGCTCGTAGCTGGCCCCCTCGAGCTCGCCCGTGCCGCGCTTGATGGCCCGGTCGATGTTGTCCTTGGGCATGTTGGCGATCTTGGCCGCGGCCAGGGCGGTGCGGAGACGGGGGTTGCCCGCGGGGTCGCCCCCGTCCTTGGCGGCCATGGTTATCTCTTTGATGAGGCGGGAGAAGAGTTTGCCGCGCTTGGCGTCGGCCGCTCCCTTCTTGTACTTGATTGTGCTCCATTTATTGTGTCCCGACATGGGAAAGGCTCCTTGGGCGGCCGGACTGCCGGCCGCGGTATTTCTTTGTCGGCCTGTCGGGCCGGCGCGTGCCCGGCCGACGGGCCGAATGAGGCGGCGGTCCGGAAGGAAAAGGGGGGTACGCCAGCAGGGCCCTGGCTGTCCAGGGTCATGCCGAGACATCGGCCGGGAGGGCCCGGGCGTTGCGGAAGCGCCGCCAGGGAAGCCCAGGCATCGGACGCCCGCCTGCAGGGCGCCGCCGCGGAAGGCGGCCGTCGGGGCTTGGGCGGCATCGTCATGATATAGGGAAGGGAAGCCGGAAAAAAGGCCAGTCGCGCCCCTGGAAAGTCAGCCGCCGTGAAGAGGGGCCGCCGCCGTCCCTTAGAGCCCTGAGCGGGCGGGGAAGTCCGAACCTCCGGAAGGCTATGCGGCTGGAGAGGGGCCTTAGCCGCCGGGAGGCTAAGGAAGGGCCGGGAGCGCCTGATGCCGCCGCAGGCCTGATGCGGCGCCGGCGGCCGGTCCCGCGCGGCGGAAGAGCCTGATTGCCGCGAGCGGCGGCAGAGCATGCGGCCGCCCGATCGCGAGACCGGAGGCGATGCGGGCCTTTTAGGAAGGCGCCTGCGCCGGAGTCCCCTGCGGGCGCTGTCAGCGGAGCGGTCCCTCTCAGGCCCAGTCGGCTTCGCGGTCCCTCTCAGGCCCAGTCGGCAACGCAGGCCCAGAACAGGCGCCTGTCAGCGGCGCAGGCTCTTTCAGGCCCCGCCAGCGGAGCGCGGGACCTGTCAGGCGATGTCGGCGGCCCGGGCCCTCTCAGGCCCCGCCAGCGGCGCTGGCCTTCTTAGTCCCCTGTCAGCGACGCAGACCCTCTCAGGCCTTGCCTGCGGGGCTGCCCTGCCAGGCGTTTGCCGGCAGCCCGGGCCGATCTCTGGCGGCGCCGGCAAAGCAGGCCTTCTCAGGCCCCATCGGGTGCCGGGGCGTTGCCGTCGTCCGAGCCGGGGTCCGGAGGGGCCGCCGGGACGGCCCCTGTCCTCCTGTATTCAGCCCACAAGGCGGCGATTTCCGGGTCGAGGAAGGTCACCGTGGCCTGCTCCAGCAGCTCGCTGGAACGTTGCTGGATCAGTTCATCGATTTTCTGCTCGGCGAGCAGCTCGATTATGTCAGGCTTCAGTTCTGCGAAGGTCAGGGTCCCCGCCGGGCGTTTCTCCATAACCTTCACTATGTGGATATTGAAAGGAGTCTCTACCGGGCCGCCGACCTCGCCTGGCTCAAGCGAGAGGATGAGCGCCTCGAGTTCCGGGAAGGTCCCTGTGTGGCCCACCCAGCCCAGCTTGCCGTTGTCGACGGCGGCCAGGGTCATGGAGTCCATGTAGGTCCTCGCGAGCTCCTCGAAGTCCCTGCCGTTGCGGGCGAGGAACAGGACCTGCTCGGCGCGCTTGCGTACGCGCTCCTTGGCCTCGTCGGGGTTATTGCCCTCCAGGAGCGGGAACGGGAACATGATCTGGAAGGCGCGCGCATCGTCCAGGTGCGTGGCCTCCTCCAGGTGAGCGTCGTAGAAGGCTTTGGCCTCCTCCTCGGGGACGGCGGCCTTGGCTAGGAAGGCCCCGTCTCTCCAGGCGCGCATGGCCTCGTTGCGGGCGATCTGGTTCCTGAACTGCTCCATGGTGGTCCCGGCGGAGGCGAGGGCTTCGTTCAAGTCCTTAAGGCCGCCTGCGGCGTCGACGGCACGGGCCGCGAGGGCGTCGAGCTCCTGCCCGCTGGGCGCGAAGCCCAGCCGGTAGGCCTCCTGGGTGGCGAGTTCCACCCTGATGAGAATGTCGAGCAGCCCCAGGCGGGCGGCCAGGTCAGGCTCGGTTGCGGTCGCGCCGGGGGAGGCGGGGTCACCCTCGAGGGAAGCGGGGTCACCATCGAGGGAAGCGGCCATCATGGCGAGCTGGATTTCGTAAACGGACCGGTAGAGGGGCCGGCCGTTGATCGTGGCCAGGACCTCGCCTGCGGGATCTGCCGGGTCCGGGGAGGTCCCAGGGGCTTTCCCGGCAGGGGCTGCGGCCTGCCCATCCCCGGTCGCGGGACTTGCGGCATCGGCGCCTGAAACGGAGTCCCCGGCCGCAGGGACATCCCCGGCCGCAGGGGCATCCCCTGCGGGAGTCTGGGGGGAGCCGCCCTCTCCGCATGAGGCGGACAGGAGCAGGGCGAAGGCCAAGGACAGGGCGAGGGTCAAAGAGGAAAAGCGAGCCCGGCGTGGGGAAGGCATGTCTGGATGGCTCCCTTGCGAACAGGGGGGCGCGCCCGGGGCGGCGGCCCGAGGGAAGGAAGGCTGACCGAAGCCCTTAAGGCCCGGGGAGGGAGTCCGGGAAGGGCGGGAGAAGAGCGTGCGAAGGCGGCGATTAGGGCGCCGAGGAGGCTTCGCCCGGACTGGGGAGGCCGGCCGCCGCCTCTCAGGCTCGTGAAGAGGCTTGGCGAGGAGGAGCTTCAGGCCCCCCTAAAGAAGGGGCCGGGCAGTGGGGCCGCAGGCCCCCTGAAGGGGCGATGGGGCATCTGGCTTCCTGACGAGGCCAGGCGAGGAGCCTCAGGCTTCCTGACGGGGCCGGGCGAGGAGCCTCAGGCTTCCTGACGGGGCCGGGTTGTCTTGGGCCTTCAGGCGCCCCTCAAGTCAGGGCGGCCTCCGGCGCCCGAAGGGCCCGCGCGCGGCAGGAAGGAAGCGGTGCCCTCCGCGGCCTGAGGCAGGGCTAAGAGGCCTCGGCCTTGCGCCTCTCCTCCTCTTCCGCCAGGCGGGCCTTGAGGGACTCGAGCTCCAGGTAGGTGGCGAGGATGTTGCGGTTGATGGTCTCGTTGGCCTGCCGGAGGTCGGCGATTTGGACGCGGTACTCGTCCCGGAGGCTTTTGAGGCTTTCGTACTCTTCGGAGTCCAGCGTGCAGGCGGGAACGGCCAAAGCGGCGACCAAGGCCAGCGGGAGGAGTATGCGGGCGGGCGCGGCTAACTTCATGGGCGTGTCATGGGTTTTGGGCGAGTCATGGTTATTGGGATTACGGAAGTCAGGAAAACCCGGAAGGCCAAAAGCCGCCACGGCGGCTTCAAGGTCATGGCCGGTTTCGGGAAGACGGCGCGTCTCAGGGTCAGGGGGAGCCTGTGACGTGAGCAAGGCCTCTCATCGGCTTCGGGCGGGTTTTGCGAGGCCTGGAGAGGCGCCCGCATGGCCACGGGGCGCAGCTGGCCGGGGGGCCGCCGGCAGAGTCAAGGGGTCAGCCGCAGGGGCCGGGGTTCAGGGAGG
>JAITRL010000030.1 GCA_031288415.1 Deltaproteobacteria bacterium
GCGGGCGGCGGCCCGGCTCCGGGCCCTGGGCCTGGCCCGGGGTTCCCGCGCGCTGGTGCTCGCCGCGCGCGACCCGCTCATGCCGGCGGCTGTCCTGGGCGCCCTGGAAAGCGGGGCGACGGCCGTGCCGGTCCCGGCCTCCGCCGCGGCCGAGGCTGCCCGGGCCCTGGCCCCGCAGGCCGCCCTTTTGCCCCGGGGCCTCCCTGAGGCCGCGCAGGCGGCGGCCTCCCTCAAGGAAGCCTTCCCGGGCCTTCCCCTTTTGGCCTACGACGGCCTGCCCCTGGAAGGGGCCCCCTCCCAGGCCCCCCCGCCCGCCCCTGAATCCCCTCCGCAGGCCGCTCCGCCGGCTCCGGAGAGCCCCGCCCTGCTGTTCCTGCCTCCCCCGCCCCTCCCGGGCGGCCCGCCCGCGGCCCGCGGGCCGCAGGAGGGCGGCCCCGGCCCCGCTCAGGCCGTGCTGACCCATCAGGGCCTCAAGAACCTCGTCTCCGCCTGGGCGGCCCTGGTCCAGGCCGAGCCGGAGGACGTGTTCTCCTGCCTCTTTGACCCGTCGCTCCCCCAGGCGGCCCTGGAACTCCTGACCCCCCTGTCCTGCGGGGCGGCGGCCGAGATCCCGCCCGAAAGCCCGGAGGGGCCCCTCCCCGGAGGGGCCGCCGGGGAGGGGGCCGCCGGATCCCGCTTTCGCGCGGCGGAGGTCTCGGCCTTCGTCCGGGAGAGGAAGGTCACGATCCTGACCCTCCCGGAGGCCGCGGCCTTGAGCTTCCTGGCCGCGGACGGCGCCGGCGGCCTCAAGGCCCTCTGCGCCTTGGGCGAGCGGTCCCTGGGCGGGTCCAGCCTTCCCCCAGCCACTGTGCGCAGGCTCCTCGCCTCCGCCGGCTCCTGCCGGATCGTCTACGGCTGGGGCCCGACCGAGGCGGGGGCCCTCGCCCTGTGCGACGCGGCCCATCCCGGGCGGCTTCCGCAGACCCTGGGGAGCCCTTTGCACAACACCCCGGTCTTCGTGACCGCCCCGGACGGCTCCCTCGTGCCCTCCGGCTATCCCGGGCTCCTCGCGGCCGGCGGGCCGCAGGTTCAGGGGAGCTTCGCCGCGGCGGGGCCGCAGGGCGCGCCCGCCTTCCGGCCCGAGCCGGGCCTGGAGCCCGAGTCCCCCGGCCCGGGGGCGGTGTTCATCGCTTCCCTCAAGGCCCGCCGCCGCCCTGACGGCCGCTTCGATCGCCTGGGCCACCCCGAGGATTCGCCCGGCCTCTCGGTCCCATCCCTGAGGGACGTGGAACGGGCCCTCTTAGAGGAGCCCGGGGTCCTGGACGCCCGGGCCCGCCTGACGGGCGGCAAGATCGAGGCCTTCGTGGTGCCTTATCCGCCGGCGGACGGCCCTGCGGCGGCGGATCTCGCCCGCGCCCTCAAGCGCGCCCTCGCCTCCTCGCTTCCTGCCGGCCTTGTGCCAGGCAGGGTCACGGCGATAGCGGCCATCGGCCATGACCGCTGGGGACGCGAGATCCTGCCCGCCTCCGCCCCGCCGGGCGGCAAAGGCGCCGGGCCTGGCCCCGGGCCTGCCGGAAAGGGCGCCGGGCCTGCCGGGCCTGGACCCGGACCTGCCGGGCCTGGCCCCGGGCCTGCCGGGCTTGGCCTCGGGCCTGCCGGAAAAGGCGCCGCGCCTGCCGGGCCTGGCCCCGGGCCTGCCGGAAAGGGCGCCGGACCGGCAGCTCCCCCTCCCCCCCAGGGGAAGTCCGGGGATCCGTCTGGCCCGGCCACCAAGGCCGCCCCCTTCCGGACCTATGACCCGTGCCGTTACGGCGAGCCTCCGGCGCCCGCAGGCCTCCCGGATCTCTCCGCCTACGCGTCGGCGCTCTCCCGCGCCGCCTCGGCTTCCCGTGCCTCCGGCGGCGGCCCCGGAGCCGAAGGCTTCGCGGACGGCGGCCCCGGAGAGCGCTCCCCAGGCCCTGACGACCGGGCCCGCGGCTCCGCCCGCGGCCCTGAGGACCGCGTTTTCGCCCCGGGCCTGCCCGGCGGCCGCGCGCCAGCCGGCCCGGGCCCCCTCCCGCTGTCACGGGAACGCCCCCGCGCGGGGAGGCGCGGGGCCGTCCTTTCGCTCCGGAGGGGCCCTGACGTTTTCCGGGACCGGCTGGAGCGCCCCGCCGCGCTCCGGGCGCTCCCGGTCCCTGCCGGCCTTCGCCCGGACCTTGCCTGCCCCCGGCAGGCGGCGGCCTTAAGCGATCCCCGCCTTTCCGGAAAGTCCGGGGACCCGCCGCGGCCGCCCGGCGCGGGCGGGCCCCTGGAGGCCCTGCTCGCGGCCGCGGCCCTGGCCCTCAATGTCCCCCCCGAGACGCTGGACCCCTCCCTGGGCTTCGGCGAGCAGGGCGGGGATTCCCTTTCCGCGTTCTTCGCCTCCCAGGCCCTCAGGCGGGAAGGCTTCGTGCTGTCGCCTGCGGAGATCCTCGCGGCCTTTTCCCTGGCGGAGGCGGCGGAGGATGCCCAGGCCGACCCGGGCGGCGCCCCGCCGTCGCCGGCCCCGTCCTCTCCGGCCACTGACCCGGACAAGGGCTCGCCGGCGCCGTCGGCAGGGGCCGGCGCCCGGGCCGCCGCGGCGGCTTCGGGCGGCCTTGCCGGGGCCACGCCCCGCCCGGCCCCCCCGGAAAGCCCTTTTGCGGCGGGGGCGAGGGCCCACGGCTTGCAGGTCAAGCAGCTGGAGGACGAGGAGAGGGTCATCGAGGCCCTCGCCCCCCGTCTGCCGCTTTCCATATCCGCGCTCACCCCGCACATGGAGAGCCTCGCCCGCTCCTACGAGGAGGCGTCCGCGGCGCCCTTCACCCAAAGGCTTCTCGAGATCCACTTGGAGGCCGACCCCTTCGCCCTGGAGAAAAGGCTCGAGCTCGCGTGCGCGCGCCACGAGATACTGCGCACCGCCCTGATCTGGCGGGGCCTCTCCCGGGCCCGCGTCGCGGCCCTCCCCGACGGGGGCGCCCCTCTCACCTACACTTCCCTGGCGGGCTTCTCAGCCGCGGACCGGGACGAGCGGGTGCGGGAATTCCGGCTGGCTTTGCCTCCCCCGGACTGCGCCCGCGACCCCCTGTTCAGGGTTGACCTGTTCCAGGCCGAGCCCTCCCGCTGCCTTGTGCTCCTGAGCTACGTCGAGGCCCTCTTCGATCAGTTCACCGCGGCCGCCCTGGCGGGGGAGCTTCTCGCGGCCCGGCCTCCGGCGGGGGCCCCCCCCAAGCCTTTCAGCGAGTTCCTCGAGCTTTTGGAGGGCCGCTCGCGCTCCGCGGACGCCGCCTTCTGGGAGGCCGCCCTCAAGGGGGCGGGCAGGGTATCGTCGCTGTTTGTCCCGGCCTGCGGGGAAGCGGACCCGGAGCTGGAGGAGCCCGTCCGCTTCAGCCTGGACGAGCAGGTCTTCCGGAGGCTCAAGGCCCTGGCCCGGGAAGCGCGGCTCCCGGCGAGCTCGCTGGCGGAGTGCGCCTTCGCGGCCGCCCTCTCCCTGTACAACGGGGAGCGGGTCCAGGTCTACGCGCGCTGCGCCCCGGTGCGGGACCTCCTCTCCGGGCCGCTGCGCAACGTCATGGGGAACCTGCTCACCCTCTGCCCGGCCAGGGCGGAGCTCTCCGGCCAGAAGACCTTCCTGGAGTGCGCGGGCGCCCTGGACCGCTGGAACTCCGAGGCCGCCCCCCACGCCTTCGCCCCGCCGTGGGAAGTGCGGGGCGCCGCGGGAGGCCTGGACTTCGGCGACATAGTCTTCATGGCCGAGGAGGAGCTGCGCTTCCCCCACGGCGGCAAGATCCGCGAACTGTACCTGCCCAGGCCCTGGCGCTCCGAGGCGGACCTGGTCTTCCGCCTGGAGTGGAGCGAGAGGCGGGCCAGGGTGAGCCTGAACGGCTCGCCGCTCAGGTTCCGCAAAGCCCAGCTGCTCGCGTTCAGGGACTGTTTCCAGGGGGTCCTGCAGGTCCTGGCCGCCTCCCCCAGGGAGAAGCTGTCCTCCCTGCGCCTCATGCCTCTGGCCCTCAGGGAGCGCCTGCTGGCGGCCTCCCGCGGCGCCCGGCCCGCAGGCGGGGCCTTCCCTGCGGACGAGGGGCCGGGAGGCTTTGCGGGCCCGGGGGCCGGAGGCTCCGCCTGGGCGGGCGGCGGCGGCTGGGCCGAGGGCCATGACCGGGCCGTAGGCGAGGACTGGGCCGCGGGCGAGGACTGGGCCGCGGGGGAGGACTGGGCCGCAGGGGACGACTGGGCCGCAGGGGAAGGCCGGGAGGGGGGCCGGCGGCCCCGCGGCGGGCGAGGGCTGCCCGCGCCCCGCGCGGCCCTTCCGCCTCCCCCTGCGGATGATCCGGGATGGCTGCCCTCGGGGGAGGGCTTTCCGGAACCTGTCCTGACGGCCGGGGGCCGCAGCTGGAACCGCGAGGAACTCGGCCGCGCCCTGGACAGGGGCGCGGCTTTCGTCTCCGGGCGCTTTCCCGCGGAGGCCGCGGGGGGCGCGCCCTGCGGCGGCCGCTCGGCCCGCGTAGCCCTCTTTTTCCCGTACGGCCCGCTCCTGGCCGCGGCGGCGCTCTCCGCGCTCCGCGCGGGCGCCTGCGCGGTTCCCCTGGACCCGTGCCTTGACCGGGAAAGGCACTTGTTTATCCTGGGCGACAGCGCCGCGGACATGATCCTCGCCTCCTCCGCGCTGCTCGCCGAAGCCAGGGATCTCGGCCGCGCCTCCGGCATGGAACGGGGGCTGGGCCCGGAGGGCGGGCCGCCCGCCTGGGACCTGGAGGCGGAGCTTCTGGCGGCGCCGCCGGGGCCGGCGGCGGCCGGCCCCGGCGGCGCGGGCGCCTTCGCCTCTCCCGAGGCCCGCAGGGCCCTCTGGCGCGATTCCTCCCGCCTCGCGGCGATGCTTTACTGCTCGCGGCCCCTTCCCGGCAGGCCCTGGACCCGCGAAGCCCGCGAGGAGGGAGGCGTGGCCCTGAGCGCGGCGGGCCTGGAGGGGCGCGCCGCCGCCTCCCGCGAGGCCTTCGCCTTCGGGCCGGGGACCAGGGTCCTGGCCGTGCCGGGCAGCCCCGCCGAGCGGGTCTTCGGGGAACTCCTGCCCGCGCTGCGCGCGGGGGGGGCGGTGGCCGGCCTGCAGGCCGCCTTCGGGGCGCCGTCGTCGACGTCGGCGTCCCCTGCGGGTTCCTCCTCCTCCTCCTCCTCCTCCTACGGCGGCGGCGGCCCTGCGGCTTCCTCCCCCGGCGGCGGCCACCCCGGACCGGACCCTTTTCCCGGGGCCGAGGAGATCTGGGCGGCGGCGCGCACCTTTGAGGCCACCTTCGCGTGGCTTCCGGCCCTTCCCGGCATGAGCCTGCTGTCCCGCGGGGACCTGCCTGCCCTGCAGTCCCTGGCCGTCTCAGGCCCCTCGCCCGGCGCCCTCTACCCCGGCCGCGAGGGGCTCAGGGTCGTCTACGCTTACGCCCCCACCGGATTCCCTGCCCTGTGGTCGGCCTTGGACTGCCTGGGGGAGGCCGGGGCGGCGCCGCCCCGCGGCAGGCCGGCCTCGGGCGTCGAGGCCTTGGTGCTGGACGGCGCGGGAAGGCTGGTGCCGGAGGGGGCCCCCGGCTCCGTCTGCCTCTCGGGCGAGGCCGCGGGAAGGCCCCAGGGCCCGCCCGCCGAGCCCGGGCCTTTCTTCCCGCACCCCTTCCGCAAGGCCGCCCCGGAACTCTACAAGGCCCCGGACTCGGGCTTCTGGGACGAGGAAGGCTTCCTGAACGTCCTGGGCCGCGAAGGCGACGGGCTGCTCCTCCGGGGGCGTCCTTTCCGGCCGGAGGCGGTCGAGCGCCGGATCTTCGCCGCCTCCTTCCTCAAGACCATGCGGGCCGGCCTCTGGCAGGGCGACGGCCCCCCCGAGGCCGCCCTCTGGCTCCAGGCCGGCTTCCGGGACGAGGACGAGGAGGAGAAGGCGCGGCACCTGGAGCGCCTGCGCCTTACGCTGACCCGCGTGCTCCCGCTCTGGCTCATTCCCACGCGCCTCTCCCTGGCGGACCGCATGCCGCTGTCAGGGGGGGGGCTGTCCCTGGACGCCCTTCCCGCCCCCGACCCCGCGCACCTTCCTGCCGACGCGGGCCTGGAGGGCTCCCTGGCCCTCAGCGGCGCGGCCGAGGCCGCGGCCCAGGCCTGGCGGAAGTTTCTTGCGGGCGATCCGGAGCCTGACCGGACTTTCGCCTCGGCGGGCCTCGACTCGGATCTCGCCTTCCTCTTCTCCAAGCATCTCAAGTCCCGGGGCTATTCCGCGCGGGCGGCTGACCTGTTCGCCTTCCCCACGCCCAGGGCCCTGGCCGCCGAGCTGGCCCGGCGCGCGGGACCCTTCGCCGAAGGCGCGGCCGCCTCCCCCGCCCAGGGGGAGCCTGCGGGCCGGGCCTCGGCCGCGCCGGACTTCTCCGGCCGCCTGGACGGGGCTTACGCGGACCTGGGGGAAATCGCGGCCGCTTCCGGCGCGCCCCGTGAGGATCCGGCGGCCGCGGGAGGCGCGGCGGGGGAGGCGCAGGCGGCGGCGCGGAAGACGGCGGCGAGGCAGGCCTTCCTGGAAGTTTTCCCCGAAGTTTCGGACGCGTCCGAGGGCTTTTCCGCCGCCGTCCCGGAAGCGCCTCGGGAGGCGGCGGCGCAGGCGGGCCCGGAGGCGGAGCCCTCTCCCGCGGAGGCCGCTTCCCTCGCCCCAAAGCCGTTTCCTGCCGCGGCGGCCTCCCCGGCTTCGGGCGCTTCCGCGGAGGCCGCCGGGAGAGCCCAGGCGGGGGCCGGGGATTCCGGTTCCCCCGCCGACGCGGGCCCGGAGGCGGCGGCCGGCGAAGAGGGGCCCGGAGGCGGCGGCTGGGTCTTTCCCGAGGCCGAGCCCGGCTCCCTGGCAATTCCGGACATCTCCGCGGTCTCGCCGGCCGACGAGAGCCACGATCCGCCCCCGCCCGAAGTCGACATCTCCCCCGGGGCCTTTCAGGAGGAGCCGGAGATCTTTGACGCGGCGCCGCTTTCGCCCTTCGAGGCGGCGGCGGCGGAGCCGGCCCTCCCGCCGCCGGGGCAGGGCTCCCCGGCGGGAGCCGCCCCCGGCCTTCCCGCGCCGCCTCCCGAAGCGGCCGCCGCCCCGGAAGACTCAGGGGAGCCTGAATCCGCCGCGCCCCTGCCGCCGCGCAAGGTCGCCGCGCCCGCCGCCGTGCCCATGCAGAAGGCGGCCTCCCTCGAGCCTGAGGAGGCGGCCCTCCTGGAACGCATCAAGGCGCGGGAGACCGCGGCCCTGTCCGAATCCGTCGACCCCTCCAGGATAGAGCGCCTCGAGCCCCTGAGCCCGTTTTTGCGGGCCCTCGCCGCCCAGGCGGCCACCCAGACGGATCCTTTGGGACTCGTGGGCCTGAGGTCCTGGACCGTGCAGGCCCCCTGCGGCCCCGACGCCCTGGAGGCCGCCTTCCTGGGGATCGTCCGGGACGAGCCGCGCCTCAGGGCCGTCGTCACGCCAGGGCCCGCGATCATGATGGCGGTGCTCAAGGACATGCCCAGGGCGCACTCCTCCGCCGACCTCCGGCCTTTGGGCCGGGGGGCACCGGAGGCGGCCAGGGAGGCGGCGCTCCAGGTGGCGGCCTCCTTCTGGGGGGGGCCGGGGGCCCCCGCCCTCCACCGGGGGCCTTTGGCGCGGCTCTTGTCCTTCAGGCTGGATGAGGACGTCTACCGCCTGACCCTGGTCTACGCCTTTCCGGCCCTCTCGCACCGGGAGGCGGGGGCCCTGCTCGCGGCAGTGGCCGGCCGCGCCTGCGGCCCGGCCGCCCCCTACATCCCTTTGGGCGGGCGCGACCCGGCTCCGGGGGCGGCCTGGAGGCTTCCCCACGCGGGGACCCTGGTGCGGGCCGCCCGGGCCGCGCAGCCTTCCGTCGACCCCGCAGGCTTCGGGTTCGCGGGGCCGTGGCAGGTCGTGCGCAAGGCCGTCTCCCTCTGGAGGCCCGGGGCGTTCCCCCTGCGCGTCGAGGAGGGCCTCCAGGACGGCCCCGTCTCTCCTGAAAGCCCTCTTCTGGAGCTGAGCCTGGGGCTCGAGGGAAAGCTCGGGGAGCTGGTCCGCAGGGCCGCCAGGCGCCTCAACACCGGCGTGAAGAGCTTCCTGTCCGCCGCCTGGATCATGTGGCTGGGGCTGTATTTCGACGGCGACTCCGCGGGCGCGGGCTACCTGGACTCGTCCTTGGGCACGGGGGCCGGGATCGCGGGCGACCCTGCGGCCGAAGGGTTCGCCGGCAGGGCCGCCGCCCCGCGCCCCTCCCCGGCCCCGGGCCGCGCCTGGGAGAGGCGCGGCCCGGGGTCCCGCGCGGCGAAAGGGGGCCCGGGGCCCTCCGGCATGCCGGTCCTCATGCCGCTGGCCCTTTCCCTCAACCCCTCCTCGACGGCCGCGGACGTGATCACGGACTGCGAGAAGCTGCTCCTGGCCCTGTCCGCGTCCAGGATATCGCCCGACTTCCCGGGCTGGGGCCGGGTGTTCCGCATCCTGGGCAAGGACGGTCCCGCGCACTCCTATTTCTCCAGCGCCCTGGTCTTCGACCAGGAGGGGATCCCTCCGGAGGCCCCGCCGGACTCCGTGCGGACCAGGGCCTGGGAGGCCTCGGCCTATCCAGGCTGCCCGGTCTCGCTTCACTTCGAGACCGCCCCCGGGGAGTGGAAGGGGGGGCGGTCACGCAAGCTCTCCGGGCGGATCGCGGTGGACCGGCTGAGCGTGGGGGCGGCCCTTGCCGGAACCCTCAAGGACGGCTACCTGTCCGTGCTCTCCCGCCTCGCGGCCAACCCCGCCATGGCCGTGGGCGATCTCGCCCTCCTGCCCTCCGCGGAAGAGGGGAGCCTCCGCGCCCTGGCCAAGGGGCCGGATCTGCCCCCCCGGCCCAAGGAGAGCCTGGGGCACCAGATCCGCAAGCGGCTGGAGGACTCCGGCGGCCTCCCCGCCGTCTCCGGCGGGGACGGGCGCCTGGACGGCCGCGCGCTCCTGGCGCGGGTCAAGGAGATCTCCGAATTCTCGGGCGACATGGGGCCGGGTCTCCTGGGGGCGGTGCTCATGGCCCCGGGGACGGACCTCGTGGCGGCGGCCCTGAGCCTTTTCCTGGCCGGGGCGGCCTGCGCCCCGCTGTGCCCCGGCTACGGGAGCCTGAGGCTCAAGGGCCTGCTGGCCTCCGCCGACCCCGACCTGATCATGGCCTCGGAAGGCTCGGCGAGCCTCGCCGAGGATCACGGGGCCCCGCGCCTGGTCTTCCGCGGCGGGGGGGCCCTCCGGCCCCTGCCGGGCCTCCGGCCCAGGCGGGAGCCCCTCCCGTCCGACGCCGCCGCCGTGCTGTTCCCCGCCTCCCCGTCGGAGCCTCCCCTGGGGGCGGTGGCCTCCCACGGGGTCCTGGCGGCCCGGGCCCGCCAGATCCGCGAATGGCTAAAGCTCGGCCCCCGGGACAAGTGCGCCCTCCTCCTGGGCGCCGCGGCCCCGGAAGCCTTGCCGATCATGGCCGCGGCCCTGGCCGCGGGCAGCGAGCTGTGCCTGCCCCCCGACTGGGCGGCGCTGTCCGGGCCGGCTTTCCTGGACTACGCCCTCCGCGAGGGGGTGACCGTGGCCTTCGTGCCGGCCGTTCTGGCCCGCGGCATCCAGAGCGGGGAGGCCCCGCCGTCCCTGCGGGCCGTCGCGGCCTCCGGCGGCAGGGTGACCTTTTACCGCCCGCAGCCCTACTCCTTCTGGGCTGACTGGGGGCCCAGGGAGACCTTGGGCGCGGGCCTCCGCCGCCTGGTGGACTCGGCCCCTGCCGTGAGCCCTCTGGGGAAGCCCTCCCCTGGGATAGAGGCCCTGATCCTCTCCCGCCGGGGCGCGTTCAGGCCCCGGGGCCTCCCGGGGGAGATCTGCCTGGCCGGGCCCCTGCTGGCGCGGGGATACCTGGGCGCCTCCAAGGGAGCGGGCCGCCTGGAGCGCGGCGCGCCGGCCGGGGGAGGCCGGGGGAAGCCGGAGCCGATCCTGCGCACCGGCCTGCGGGGGGTCTCCGACCAGGAAGGCTCGATCACGCCCAAGGGCTCCGCGGGGCAGGCCCTCAACATCCTGGGCCTGGAGCCCGACCTCCAGGAGATCGAGCAAGCCGTGAAGGTCTACCCCGGGGTCTTCGATGCGCGGGCGCTGCCTTTTTCCGATGCCAAAGGCCGGCTCTTCGTCGAGGCCTACGTCATCCGCCGGGGCGCCTCCCCGGCCCTGACGGCCCAGGCCCCGGCGCCCGGCAGGCCCGCCGGCGCGGCCGCTCCGGGGGGCCTTTACGGGGAGGGCGGCGCGGCCTGGCTGGAGCCTGAGCCGCTCCCCTTAGGCGCCGAAGAGGACGGCGGGCTCGATCTGCTGGACATGCCCGATCTCGCCGAAGACCTGGAGGCCCCCGGCCCCCGGCCCCCCCGGGGCCCGGGCGGCCATTCCGGCGCGGCCGGCAAGGACGGCGGCGGAACGGGCGGCGCGGGCGGGAAGGATGGCGGCGGAACAGGCGGCGGCGCGGCCGGCAAGGATGGCGGATACCCTGCCAAAGGCAACGGCCGCGGGCCGGCCGGCGGCCCGGGGGAACCCGGGAGCACCGCCGCGCCCCTTCCGGGCCCTGCGGGCCCGGTCATGGACGACGACGCCCTCTTCGTGCGCAAGCTGGAGAGCTACCTGCGGGCCGTGCTCCCCCCGGCCATGGCCCCCCGGAACGTCTCCTGCGTGACCCGTTTCCCGCTGACCGAGGCCGGCTCCCTCGATGCCGCGGCGTTGCCCAGGCCCTGGCAGGATGGGCTTTTCGCCGAAAAGAGCCGGACCCCCAGGACCCTGGGGGAGTACCTCGTGCTCTCCGAGCTGGCCAGGGCTTGGCCCTTGAAGGAAGCGGGCCTGGATGACCGCTTCGCGGACCTGGGCGGGGACTCGCTTGCGGCGACCGAGTTCTCGTGGGGCCTGCGCGAGCGGCTGGGCACGGCCCCGCCGCCCCGCGAGGTTTTGGCCTCCGCGGCTTTCCGGGATCTCGCCCGGTCCCTGGAGGGGCTCCTGGCCGAGCGCGGGGAAGGCCTTCTGCCCCTGCGGCGCGCCTCCGGCCCGGCGCTGGTGCTGACCCCGCACACCGCATCGGGCCTCTTGCCCTTCGCGCGGCTTCTGGAGACCCTCCCGGAAAGCGTTCCGGTCTACGCCCTCAACCCTTACGAGGACTTCCACCGGGCCCGCCGCGGCGCCCTGGACCCGGAACTCATGGGCCTATGGGCCGAGTCCTGCGCCGGCTCGCTGGCCCTGGGCCTTCCCCGGGGGGGCTTCGTGCTCCTGGGCGCGGGCTTCAAAAGCGCCCTGGCCTGGGAGGCCCTCAGGCGGCTCAAGGAGTCCTTCGGGCTGTCGGCCAAGGGGCTGGTGCTCTTGGATCCTGTCTTCCCGCCCCGGGACGGCGGGCCTTTCCCCGCTCCCGCCCCGGCGGCCCTCCGCAAGGCCCTGGAGTCCCTGTATTATTACGAGGGCGCCTCCCCCGCCCGCCGTGAGGCCTCCGAGGAGGCCCTCCTGGGCGAGCTCAGGGCCTGGTGGTGGTCGCGCCCGGCGCCGCTCGCGGTCCCGGCCCTAACCATAAGGAGCTCGCGCGGCATCCCTGTGGGACACCTCCCCGTGCCGCATGCGCCAGCCGAGCTCGCGGGCGCCGCCAGGGGAGGCCTGGAGGAGCGCGTGCTTGAAGGAGACTCGGCCTCGCTCCTGGCCGGCAGGGGCTGCGCGGCCGTGGCCGAGGCCGTCCTGGGGATGCTCGCCGGCGCCTGAGGCGGCGGGCGCCCCGCCGGAAAGCGGCAGGGCAGGGCATAGGGCAAGGCGGCAGGGCCTCAGGGCAGGGCATAGGGCAAGGCGGCATGGCCGCAGGGCAGGGCATCAGGCAAGGCGGCAGGGCCGCAGGGCAGGCATCAGGCAAGGCGGCAGGGCCGCAGGGCAGGGCATCAGGCAAGGCAGGCGGCAGCCCCTTGCGGGCCGCGACGCGGGAGACGGCGCGGCCGCGCCGCAGGGGCGCCCTGAAAGCGCGCCAGGGAGGTTCAGCCTAAAGTGGCTCCGGACAGGCAGGCCAGGCTGCCTTTGCTCTTCCTGCTCGCCCACGCCACCGGGGCCGCGGGCCGCTACGCCGAGCTGCTCGGCGGCCTCTCCGCCAAGGCCAGGCTGGCCCCGCTGGACCTGCCCGGCCACGGCTCCCGGCGCGGCGAGCGGGCGCTTTCCGACATGGAGGGCATCAGGGAAGACTTGGCGGTCCAGGCCGCGGCGGCGTTGCGCGGGGACGGCAGCCCTGAGGGCCCGGGCGCCGCGCCTCAGGCTCGGGCGGCCCGGCCGCCGGAAGCCCCCGAGGGGAGCGCCTTTCCGGGGTACTTCGTCTTCGGGCACAGCATGGGAGCCGTCTGCGGCTACGTGATGACCGAACGGCTGATGGCCCTTGGCTACGGGCCGCCCCGGCGGTTCTTCGCCTCCAGCTTCTCCGTGCCGGGCTGGCATCCGATCCCGCCGGGCATGGCGGACCTGCCGGACCTTCAGATGTGGCAGGAAAGCGCCCTGCGCTTCGGGGTCCTCAACGGCCAGCCCGTGCCCGACCCGGAGAGGATGGAGACGCACTCGCCCGTCTACCGCGCCGATCTTCGCGCCGTGGAAGGCTACAGGCCCGGACGGCTCACGGTCCTGCCCTGCCCGGTCACGGTCTTTTACGCGGAGAGCGACATGGTGGACGGGGAACTGGCGGGCAGATGGCGGGGGCTTTCGGCGCGCCCGCCCGAGATAGTCAGGGTGCCGGGAGGGCACTTCCACCCGCTGGAGAGGCCGGGGCAGCTCGAAGGGCTGCTTCTCGCAAGGCTCTGACCGGCCCCGGAAGAGGATCCCGAGGCAGAGTGTGAAAGGGTCAGGGTAACTAAAATTTTTAGCAAAACAATAGTATTTAATTGATTTTTAAAATATTTATTATATATTTTATTATTATATAAATTATATTTTATAAATAATCAAAGAACCAGCGTTAAAAGATAAAATTAGGTTATAGTTATAAGCTGAACAAATTATCCAGCCAGAGGCCGTTCCTGCATTTTGCAAGATCCCGGCTACAAAAGCCCGACTGTCCTCGAACCCGTCGACTTCCACAACGCCGAGGAGTTCCGGGGCCTCCTAATAGTCCTTCGTCTTCACCTCGTCACTCCATTCATGCGTCGACCGAATTGGCGGCGGCCGCGCCCCGGCACGTGAAGGTTGAATTTTTTCAGGTCATACGCATCGGCGGAAAGACAAAGGTTTGTCGCATCGCTGGTGACGCCTTGAAATAAATTCCAGCCGGATCCGTCTCAGAACGACATGCGCGAAAACGGCGGCATGACGGAGTTTATCCTGGCGAATGGCGTCTCCTCGTGCAGTCCCTCTGATTTTCGCTGACATCAAGGCGCTTGAGGACGTGTAAGCAGGAACCGCAAAATCCCATAGATCGTACAGATTATGATAAATTAAAGCTGTGAAACAGAGGAATTTTTTTTTCAAAGTGGCCTTGTTATCTTGACTTTGGAATATCAAATTGATATCACGAAGCAAGCCTGCAGTTACAAAACGCAGAACCCCTTGATTTGTCAGTAACCCTCATTTTTTTATTTCCATATTTACATATTTCCATATTTCCATATTTCCAAGGTAATACCGCTTTCCAAGCAGCAGTCTCGCCTTATAGATTGCTCTTGTAACCTGCAAGAGGACTCTGTCCCAGTCTCTCCTTAGACCGGAAAGTTTTAAGGCAAGCCAGTTGCACGGCTTAGGGCTTATTTTGGATTGTCTCAGGGCGGCCTCTTCCCTGGCTCAGCTTCAGGTTCTTGCTAGGCGAGGCCAACTTGAGGCCGGGCTTCGGACGTGTTCCTGTTGTCCATGGAACACATCCTCGATTTCTTATGGGTTCAGCCGGAGTTTAGGTACGGTCACCGTGAAGCTCAGATTTCAGCAAATTGGTTTTCAGCAAATGTTAAATTCTAAATATAATAATACAATTATCAAAATAAACTCCAAAAATTATTTTTTATATAAAATATTATTTAATATTCATTAATAAAATTATATATATTAATAATTTATATTTAATAATATATATTTATAATTTTATTTATATA
>JAITRL010000046.1 GCA_031288415.1 Deltaproteobacteria bacterium
GCCCGATCTGGAGAATGCGCCGGAGCCTGAGCTTGAGTACACGCCGTAGCCTGAGCTGGAGATCGCGTTGGAGCCGTCAGCCGGGCCTGAGCCTAATCCTGGAATCACTCCATAGCCCGATCTGGAGAATGCGCCGTAGCCTGATCTTGAGATCGCGCCGTGGCCTGAGCTGAAGATCGCGGTGGAGCCTGAGCTGAAGATCGCGGTGGAGCCGGCAGTTGGGCCTGAGCCTAATCCTGGGATCACTCCGTAGCCTGATCTGGAGATTGCGCCGTAGTCTGATCTGGAGATTAAGCCGTAGCCTGAGCTGGAGATTAAGCCGGAGCCTGCACCGGTGTCTGCTCCTGTGCCGGGGCCGGAGCCTGCACCGGTGTCTGCTCCTGTGCCGGGGCCGGAGCCTGCACCGGTGTCCGCGCCTGCGCCGGGGCCTGCGACGGGGCCGGAAACAGGGATTTCGAAGTCCACGTCGTCCATGTTGAGGTCCATGAGGCGCACTGAGTCCTGACTCGCTTCAGCGCCGTCGGGGAAGTCGCCGGCAAGGGCTACGTCGTCCCCGTAGCCCTTGCCGAAGACGTAGACGTCCCTGCCGGGCCCTCCGTCCAGGTCATCGCGGCCGGGCCCGCCGTCCAGGACGTCTTCGCCGCTTCCGCCCTGAAGCCTGTCGTTCCCTTCGCCGCCGTAAAGGGAATCGTCGCGGCCGCCTCCGACGAGCAGATCGTCCCCTGCCTCGCCGTATAGGATGCCGGCGACCTGGTCTTTCACGCGCAGCTCGTCGCCTTCGGCGGTCCCGTGCAGCCCTTCCCGGCCCCAGACGTCGGCGTATTCCAGGAAGCTGCCGTCCCCGAATCTTGCCTCATTGAAGTTCCGGCGGCCTCCCTCCGGGCCATCCGCCCCGCCCTTCACGGTCAGGGTCTCGCCGGTGTCCTTGACGCGGACGGTCATGTCCTGGCGGCCTCCGGCGGCCTTGATCCCGAAGATCACTTCCCGGGGCGAGAGGCCTTCCAGGCGGATTGAATCCAGCCGGCCCCGGCTGTCCGCAGGGGCGTCGGCTTCATCGTCTCCCCGGCCTCTGCCGAAGACGTAGACGTCGGTTCCCTCCCCGCCGGATAGGGAATCGTCGCCCGGCCCGCCGTCGAGCGTGTCGTTGCCTCTGTCCCCATGGAGGGCGTCGTCCCCGTCTCCCCCGTACAGGCGGTCGTTGCCGTCGCCGCCGCTGACGGCGTCGTCGCCGCCTTCCCCCAAGACGGCGTCGTTTCCCGCGCCGCCGCTTAAGGCCTCGCCTTTCGGCCCGCCGATCAGGAAATCATCCCTGTCCGAGCCGCCCGGGCTGAAGCCGGGGACCCCTCTGGCCATGATGCCGTGATGCAGGCAGAACAGCCTGAAGCGGCCGTCCCGGGGAAGCCTCATGAGGGTCTCGAAGGCGAGGCCGTAAGGATCCCAGCCGGACCTGCCCATGAAGCCGCGGTCCCGCGCGAGGTCCAGGAGGTAGGCCAGGCCGTTGAAGGGATCCTCGGCGATGAGCTCACGGAACCGGGTCTCGTAAGGGCTGAAATCCGGCTTCACGGTCCCCTCGGAGTCGCCCGGGACCAAGGGGGGGACGGGCGGCAGCCCCGCGAACGCGGTCTGCCACAGGAGGGACAGGAAGACTTTCCCGAAAATCTGTTCATAGGCCCGGTCGACCAGGGAGAGTTCCTCCGGGCCGACCGAGACCGTGAGCACGGGCACGCCGCCTTCCGAAACTGCGGCGAGGCCCCGGCGCAGCCCCTGGCCGGGCTCAAGCTCGTCAGGAAGGGAGTGGAAACGGTGGCCGCGGAAGGCCTCCACGACGCGCAGCTTCCTGTCCCATTCGGCGGCCAGGGCGCGAAAGCCCCTGGAGAGCCCCGGGTTCTCGGCGTCATCCGTGAAGTTCCGGGCCGCCTCCCCGTCGGTGACGTTCCGGTCCCGTAAGGCGCCGCCTATGCGCGCGTAGCGGATTTCCCACCTGCCTTGCGAGCGCTCGTCCAGGGTGGCGGCCATGGAGGTGGTTTCCGCCCAGGCGTCCAAAAGATCCGCGACAATGGCGCGCCGCTCGTCCCTTCTCCGCGAGCTGGCGAACTCCTCGAGCAGGGCCTTGACCTTGGCGCTCAAGGCCGCGGCCTCGCGGAGGGGGCGGGCGGCGCCCGTGCCCTGCGCATCCGGAAGGCCGTCGATTTCCGCGGGAACTGTCACGGCATCCCGGAAAGCCCGTTTTCCCGGGCAGGTGAAGAAAAAGACCTCCGCCATGAGCCCTTTCCGGCCGTCGGCCGCAAGGTAAGAGCCGGTGGCCGCGATGATGCCCCTTCTGGCGCAGCCTCCTTCGCGTCGGCCGCCGCCATCGCCCCTGCGGCCGGCCCCGCCGCCGCCTTCCCGGGAGCCCAAGCCCTCGGTGCCTCGGGCCTCGTCAGCGGCCGTTTTCAGGGCGGTGACCCCCTGGCTCTCCAAGGTCAGGAGTTCCCCCTCGTCCGCGCGGCCGTTCAGGTTCTTGTCCCTCCAGAGCTTCAGGGAAGCCCAGTTCCTGTCATCGCGGTCCACCAGCCCGTTCCCGTCGGTGTCCTCCTGGGCCAGGGCCGCAAAGCCGTCGGCGCAGCGGCCGCCGCCCGCCCGTCTCAAGGTCCGGTCGCCGAAGAGCTCCGAGCCGTCCCCGATGCCGCCGTCCCCGTCCCGGTCCATGGCCAGGAAGGCGTCCCCGGGGCCTATCCACCCCGTGGCGGTGAGTACCCCGTCCCCGTCATGGTCGAACAGCACGGGTTCCTTTCCTGACGGGCTTACGAACTCCACGCCGTCCCCGTCCAGATCCAGGACCAGGGGGTCAGCGGCCCCGGCGGGAAAGTTTTCGGGAATTTCTGAAACTGCGGGGCTTCCGGGAACTCCCTGAGGGTTGCCGGGAACTCCCTGAGGGCTTTCGCCTCCGGCGGGGGAGGGGGCCGGAGTTCCGGCGCCTTCTGAAAAAGGCCCGCTTTCGCGGGCCGGCCGGGGGCCAGGCAGGGAGACTTCTCCCGGCCCGGCCTCCTGAGACGGCGCGGGGGCGGCCTCGGCCGCGGACGGCCTTGCAGGGACTGGGACCTCCGGCGCGCGGCCGGCTTTTGGGTGTCCGTCCGAGCGGGCGCCGCGCGCAGACGCGGAAGCGGCGCCGCCGGCGGCCTGGATTGCTGCATCCCAGCAGGGAGCGGGGTGAGCATGGAAGATCATTACGAGCAGGATCGCGATCCCGAACGCGAGCGATTGCGGGGACAGACTCATTCTAAGGACGGGCTCTC
This sequence comes from Deltaproteobacteria bacterium, assembly GCA_031288415.1. Taxonomy (GTDB): domain Bacteria; phylum Desulfobacterota; class Desulfarculia; order Adiutricales; family Adiutricaceae; genus JAIRZX01. The sequence continues at coordinate 3,276 of JAITRL010000046.1, forward strand.
TTTCGGTGGAAGGATATTATCACGAGGCGCGGCCGAGGCGGGGCGCTTTCCCCCTTGCCTGAGGCGCGCGCCTCAGGGGCGCCTGAGGCAGGAAGCGGCCCGAGTTTTGGGCGGATCAGCCCGGAGCTTTCGGAGGCCTGCCGGCCGCAGGCTTCCGGGGAAAGCTCTCGCCTTGCCGGAAAATCATGTTCCGGCAGGCGCTGAGGCCGCTCTCAAGCGGAGGGCATAATGCCCCTCATGGCAAAGCCGCCGGCCCATGGGCCAGCGGCAGGGCTGCTGGAGGGCGGGTGAAGACGGGCCGGGCTTAAAAGCGCCCGGAGCGAGGTAAAGGGGGGCCCGAGGCCGGTCGTGGCGGCAAGGCAGGGGAAGCGCGGGGGCGCAAGAGCGGCGAGTCGGCACAAGGCGCAAGGGAGAAGCGGGGCCTCAGGCTGGCGGGGGCGGCAGTCCGCAGGGCAAGGCAGGCGGGGCGGGGGAAGCGCGGGGGCGCAAGAGCGGCGAGGCGGCACAAGGGGCAAGGGGCAAGGGGCAAGGGAGAAGCGGGGCCTTAGGTGGCTGGGGCGGCAGTCCGCAGGGCAAGGCAGGCGGGGCGGGGGAAGCGCGTGGCGCAAGACTGGCGCGGGGGAGAGGGGGGCGCAAGACTGGCGCGCCTGAGACCGGCAAGGCGGCAGGCGGCGGCCCTGGATTGGCAGGCTTGGCCCAAGGCGGCCTTGCGGCCTGCGGGAGGCCGCGACGGGGCAGGTCCTGCCGCTGTCGACGGTTCCCGATCATCTGGGGAAACCTTCAGAGGGGCCGGGGCGGCCCTTGCAAGGCCTCCCCGGCGGCCGTCAGGGTCCGGCAGCTTCAGTTCAGTTGGGCCGGGCCGTGCTCCCCTCGCCGGCGCCGTGGCCGCCGCCGTCTTCCAGGCTCAGGCCGGAGACGTCGCCGCCGCAGTAGGGGCAGTAGGAGATCTTCTGGTCCAAAGGCAGGTACTGGCCGCATTTGGAGCAGGTATCGGGCACGGGGCCCAGCTCCACGATAAGCTCGCCGGCCTTGACGGGCACCATCTCCTTGGTGTTCTCGAAGTCCGCGAACTTGTGGACCTTTTTCACGAGGCCGTCCGTTTTCGCGCGCACGGCCTTCTCCTGCTTCATGATGGCGATGTTGAAGAGCTCCTGGCCCTCCCGCACGATGTCCCCCTCGCGCACGTACATGACCCAGAGGTCGCCGTTCATGGGGGCGCCCACATGGTAAGGGTTGCCGTCCTGGGCGACGGCCGGCCCCTCCCTGCGGCCCGGGACGTCCATGCGGGAGGGCGGCCCCACCTGGACCGCGTGGGTCATGATCTGGGAGTCCAGGAAGTAGCGCACGGTGACCACGCCGTCCTCGTCGGGCTTCCGGTTGGAGAAGACGGTGATCTGGTGGGGCTTGCCGACCGAGTCGAGGAAGGCCGTGGGCCGGTTCTGCCTCAGGCCCTCGAACCAGACGTCCAGGGGGAGGCAGTTGGGGTCCCCGAAGCGCTGGCGGAAGCGGAAAGTGTTGAGGGCGTCGGAGGGCTGGTTGAGGTACATGACGAACTCCTCGTCCGTGGGGTCGCGGCGGAGGAATTCCTTAAGCCCGGCCCGTTCGGCGGCCAGATCCGGGTCCTCGAGGTGGTTGAGGGGCGAGTCCTCGCGCCTCGAGATGACGGCCTCCTTCCATTTCTCCGGGCCGAAGGCCGACTCGTAGACCCAGTCCTCGGGGAAGCCAAGGGGAAGCGGCCCGAACTTGCCCAGGAGGAGATCCCGGAAGGCGTCGTTGGCGTCGTGGTAGACCAGGAGCCGGTCGCGGGCGAGTTCCGGGCCGGGCTCCGGCGCGGGGAGGCCGGCCGCGAGGGCCGCCTCCCTGGCCTCGGAGAAGTCCGCCGCCCGCTCCAGGACCTCCAGCGCGCGGGCCACCTCGGAGGGCCCCCCGCGCTGGAAGGCCGAGCTCACGGCCAGGAAGGCCGTGTTCCAGGTGATCTGGGAGCCCGGGGTCACGTCGTGGTAGCGCGTGATCTTCCTCAGGCCCGCCAGGTACCTGAGCATGTGCGGCAGGAACTGGATGTAGCCCTGCTTCATGGCCCCCTCCTGCGAGGAGGAGGTCGCGCCGCCCGGCATGCCGTGGCCCGTCACGTCGTGGTCGATGCCCCGGAAGAAGGTGGGGGCGTAGCGGTCGTACCAGGGCATGATCTGCTTGAGCACGAAGTTGGCGCTGCGCACGGCGGCGCGGTCGAGCCTCACGGGAAGCCCCAGCTCCTCCTCCACGTAGGCCGCGGTGGCCAGTATGTCGCCCTGGCCGTAGCTGCGCACGGAGGCGCCCAGGGCCACGTCCAGGATCTGGCAGCCGGCCAGGGCCGCGGCCCCCACCGCGGGCACGAAGAGCCCGTCGGTGTAGTGGCGGTGGTACTGGAGCACGATCTCGGGGTAGGCCTTCCTGAGGGCCTCCACCAGGGCCTTGATGAAGCGCGGCGGGCAGGCCCCCGCCATGTCCTTGAGGCCCAGGATCACGTGCCGGGGTATCTCCCCTTTGGGGATGCCGGAGGCGGAGGCGCACATGGAGATGATCGCGTCCGCGGCCTCCAGGTAGTGGCCCACCGTGAAGCCTTTGCCGTAGCTCAGGGACAGGGCGGGCTGGAAGACCAGGGAGGGGTCCGACATGATGACCTCGGCGAAAGGCTTCATGTTGGCCGCGTGGTTGAGGAAGTCGAAGCACCGCACCACCGAGAAGTGCCGCGCGATCATCTCCCCCGTCTCGCGCATCAGCGCCGCCGGCTGGGGCTTGTAGCCGAGGATGTTGGTTGAGCGCACCAGGATCTGCTTGTGGGTCTTGGGCGCGAAGCCGTTCCAGTGGGCCGCCTCGGTGAAGGGGTAGGTCATGTTGGCCAGCATGGCCACGTGGAAGTGCGCCCCGCCGCCGGTCTCCAGGGAGAAGAGGCCCGCCTCGTCCAGGTACGGGCCCACCAGGGCGTCCTCGGCCAGGCGGAAGCGGTTGCCGGAGTTGGACTGGGTCATGTCCCGGCAGGTGGTGTCGGTGAAGTGCACCTCCCCCGAGTCCCTGATGAAGTCCAGGAGGGCCTTGCGGTCGCCCTTGGGGTAGCTTCCGGGAAGCCTCCTCGCGTCGTGGCGCATGCGCGGGAGCACGGGCACGAAGGCCCCCAGCCTGGGGGAGTCCGCGGAGCGGTAGCGGCCGAGCTGCACGTAGGGGTTGTAGCCGTGGGCGGTTATCTCCGCGGCCAGCCTTCCCAGGCGCTCGCTTTCCGGGGAGCTTTCCGTGTACTCCAGGAGATCGGGGTTGTCGTCGATGAAGGAGGTGGTGAACTCCGCCGCCCGGAAGGACGGGGCCTTGAGCAGCTTGCGGTAGAACGGGATGGTGTTCTTGACGCCCGCGATGGTGTACTCGCTCAGGGCCCTCTCCATCACGCCCAGGGTCTTGGTCCAGTCCTGGCCGTAGGAGATGAGGAGCGAGCCCGCGGAGTCGTAGTTCGAGGGGAAGTCGTAGCCGGCCGAGAGGTTGGAGTCGAGGCGCACCCCGGGCCCGCCGGGGGAGACGTAGCGGGTGATGAGCCCGGAATTGGGCGTGAAGTCGTCCTGGGGGTCCTCCATGTTGATGCGGACCTGCATGGCGCACATCCGCGCCTCATGGTCCAGCGAAGGCTCCCGCAGCTCCGCCCCGAAGGCGATGGCGATCTGGTCCTCGACGAGATCCACCCCGTGGCGCACCTCGGTGATGCCGTGCTCCACCTGGAGGCGGGTGTTGACCTCGATCATGAACGGCTCGCCCTGGCGCGTCACCAGGAACTCCACCGTGCACAGGGAGCTGTAGCCCACCTTGTCGACCAGGGCGCGGGCGTAGCCCTTCAGGCGCTCGCGCAGCTCGGGGGTCATGCCCGCCCAGGGGGAGGGCGTGATCTCGACCAGCTTCTGGTGGGAGCGCTGGATGGTGCAGTCGCGCTCGTCGAAGCAGAAGATGTTCCCGAAGCGGTCCGCCGCCACCTGGATCTCTATGTGGCGCACGTCCTCGAGTAGCTTCTCCACGTAGAGCCTGGGGTTCCGGAAGCTCGCCTGGGCCAGGGCCGAAGCCCTCCGGAAGGCGTCCTCAAGCTCGGAGGGGGAATGCACCGGGATGATGCCCCTGCCTCCCCCGCCGCCCTCGGCCTTGAGCATGACCGGGAGCCCGAGGGCGGCGACGGCTTTTTCGGCCTGGGGGATGTCCACCGCGCCCTCGGAGCCGGGCACCACGGGAATGCCCAGGGAGCGGGCCAGTTTCCGCACCTCCACCTTGTTCCCCAAAAGGTTCATGGACTCGGCCGCGGACCCGATGAAGGTGATGCCCGCCTTCTCGCACAGGGCGGGGAAGCGGGCGTCTTCCGACGCGAAGCCCCAGCCCGGATGGATGGCGATGCAGCCTCGCCTGACGGCGAGTTCGATGATGAGTTCCAGGTCCAGGTAGGCCTGGGGGTCCGAGCCGAGGAGCAGGAGCTCCTGGGCCGAGGAGGCCGCGGGGGCGGTCTTGTCCACGTCGGTCGCGGTCATGACCGCCACCCCCTCGAAACGGTCGCGTATGGCGCGGCAGATGCGCCGTCCGGAGATGCCGCGGTTGGCCACCAGGATAGGCTGGCCCTTGAGCTGACGGAGGACTGAGTTGAAGTCGGTCATCGTAAACCTGGTCGAGATCGGCTCTGGGACGGCGGAGTGGGAAGGGTGCGGTCCGGAGGCGGCTCTGGGAAAGGCGTTTGAGGCGGCCCTCGCGCGCGGCTGCCGCGCCCGAGGGAAGGGAAATGAGCAGGCGCCATGCGGCCCTAAGTCCGACAGGGACCGGCGGGGCAGGCAAGGCGGCGGGGGGCCGGGCGGTCAGGGGCCGGAGGGGCCGGCGGGTGAAAGGCCGGGCGGTCAGGGGCCGGCAGGACCGGCGGGTGAAAGGCCAGGCGGTCAGGGGCCGGAGGGGCCGGCGGGTGAAAGGGCCAGGCGGCCCGGGGCCGGAGGGGCAGGCGGGTGAAAGGGCCGGGCGGCCCGGGGCCGGAGGGGCCGGCGGGTGAAAGGGCCAGGCGGCCCGGGGCCGGAGGGGCCGTCCGGGGGCGGAGAGGAGTCTGCGGCCGCAGGCGCGGTCAAGGAAAGAGAAGCGTCCCTGACCAAAGGGCGCGGAGGCCCTCAGGGGTCTTCACCACCAGGGCCCCTGCCCCGTCCAGGCCTGTCAGGATGCCCTCCAGGAAGACTTCGTCGGGCGAGGCCTGCGGGCCGGGCCTCTCCACGCGGATGGGCCTTCCCAGGCCGTAAAGAAGACGGGTTGCGGCGGCCTGGAGTTTAGGGAAGTCCCGGCTGTCAGGCCCGGATGGCTCGCGCGGGCCGGCTTTCGCGCCCGGGCCGCCGGAGGGGGCCGAGGCCGCCGCGCCGGGGACGCCTGAAGGAGCCAGGGCCGCTGCCCCGCTTTTCGCAACCGGGCGGAGGGGGGCCGCAGGGCCGGATCCGCTTGCCTGGAGAGCGAATCTGCCATTATAGCTTAAAATGACGTTTTTGAGCAAATCTATCCACAGGCCTGAAGGGCCGTCCCTGCCGGCCAGGACAGAGGGAGGCAGGGCCCCCGGGGGCGGGGCTTCGGGAACCCTCCCTTCCGGGAGCCCCGGCGGGGCGCCCACGTTCAGGCCGATGCCGGCCATGAGGGCGCCCTGCCGGTTTTCCAGCAGTATGCCCCCCGTCTTCCTGCCGTCGAGGAGGATGTCGTTGGGCCATTTGATCTGCGGCCTCAGGCCCGTCTCCTCCTCCAGGGCCAGGCAGACGAGTACGGCGAGGGCCAGGCCGGCCGCGCTCCCTGCGAAGGGGGGGGCGAGGGGGAGCCGCAGGGAGGCGTAGACGCCGCCCGGCGGGGAAGCCCACGCCCTCCCGAACCTGCCGCGACCCGCGCTCTGGCAGTCCGCGAAAAGGCTGGAGAGCTCCGGGAAGGCGCCTTCCCGGAAGAGTTCCCAGGAGCGGTCCAGGACCGAGGTGACCTTGCCCTCCCGGTAGAAAAGCCCGCCCCCGCAGGCCGAGAGGTCCAGGGAGGGCTCCCGGGGGCCTGAGGAAAGGGGGCGGGCGAAGCGGCGGTCGTCTGCGGTCACGGGGAATCGTCTTTCCGGAAGGGCGGGTCAGGACTCGCCTTGATGAGGGGATGCTCCGGCGCGGCGCGGCGCGGGCGGGGAAGGCCTTTGAAAGAAAGACGGGCAGAGCCCCCCAAGAAGGGGCAGTCCAGCCCAGGGGGCCTTCCGCGGAGGGAGGGGCGATAGCCCTTTCCTGATGCGCCTCCGTTGAGTTCAGAGGTCCATGCTGGAGCCGGGAGGCTCAGGAGCGCCTCGGGCGCCTGGCGCGGCGTCGCCCATTGTAGCTTGCGGGGCCGCAGGAATTCCACCGTAGCCGCAGACCGTTCGGGCGGCATGAAGAGCCTTAGGCAAAAGGGGCCCCAGGGCAGTCCGGGGACCTGAAGGGAACGGGCAGGAAACCCGTCAACCGTCCGGGAGCCGGTGTTTTGCAGCCTCGTTTTCGCAGGGAGGGCCTGCCGGAACCGCTCAGGGGGGCCCTATAGGCGGACAAGGGCCTTGACTTTTGGGGTTTTGCGCCGTTACGGGCCGGACAGGCCGCCGCAACCGCAGTTCCTCGACAGAAGCGCGGAATTCCCGTACACGTTCGCCCAGCCCCCCGGTCGCCTTCCTTCCCGACACCCCGTTCTTTTCCCGTTTCGCGTTCCCCGCTTGCTCCCCCATGCCCGTTTGATTTGCTGCGGATTTGCCACCTTTCCGTTCCGGCGACATGTCGCCAGAAACGTCGGTGCATGGCCCGCCTGGAGCCGCGCGCTTCGGGCAACGGGCATTGGCCAGGCTGCGCCGGCCCGCCGGAGGCCCGGCGGCGGGGACCGCCGGCCGAGGGCAAGGGGCCCGCAGCGAGGCCGGGCTTTGAAAGAAGCCGGAGGAAAACTTCTGCCTGTCGAGCGGAACCGGCATGGCAGGCGTTCCGGAGCGGACGGGCCTGCAGTGCAAAGAAAATTCCGGGAGGGCCGGCCTTCCCGGAAGGGGCCCGGCCTCACGCCGCCTGAGGGCGGGGCTTGAACGGGGCAGGCGCATGAGGGGAAAGCCGATGCCCTTGCCCTGGGGAGATCTCACGGGGGCCGCGCCGCCGGCAAACGTCCCGGAAGCCGCGGCGCGGCCGCGTGAAGTCAGCGGAGCCGGAAACGCCGGGGCCGCCCGGGAAGGGCCGAACGTCGGGCGGTCCCGGTCCCATCCGGATGGGGACGCCGTCAGGAGCAGGCGGAACCCCATGGCCCGGGCCGGGAAGGCCGGGCAAGGCCCGCAGGCGCCCGGAAGCGGCCGGAAGACGGCGGGGCGGGAGCGGAATTTGCCTGAAAACGCTTTCGCCCGGCCGGACCGCGTCATGAACTCCGGAACCGGGCCTGCCGGAAAAGGACCCGGCAGGCGGCGATACGCCGGAAGGCGCGATGCGGCGGTCAGGGAAAAAGGCGCTCCGGGCATCGGCCGGATGACTGCGGACGAGCCGTCGCCTTGCCCGGAGAAGAACCGCGGGAGGACCGCCGCGCGCATTATTAACGGCAGCCGCAGGCCATGAGGCCGGCAGGGCCCGGGCGAAAATCCCGAAACCGGACGGGGGACGCGGCCGCAGGTGATTCCGACGGGCACAGGCCCTAAGGCGCGGCCGCCTATAGCCCAAGCCCTTGCGCCAGCGGGCCTGACCTGTCTTCTCGGGCCGCGGCTGCGGCTTCCGGCACGGCCGGGGCGCTCATGACGCCGCGCGGGAAGCCCGCGTGTGCCGCAAAGAGCGTCGCGCCCGCCCCCGCTTCTGCCGGGCAAGCCTCCGGGACCGGCCAGGCTGGCCGAGTCCTGGAGAGGCGAACTGAAGAGGAAGCGGGAACGGGGAGGCGGAAACGCGGGCCAGCAGTATGGGCAGCAGGCATGAAATGTTATTTTGGCAGTTGAATTAAGATTGACACTACAATGGCGATAACGGATATTAAAAGCGCCGCCGTCCAAAACCTGAAGTTTTTTAGAGTTCCGGCGACAGTTTGAATTTCAGACTGAAGCTCGGACTTGACCACCTGAATTTCAGATTTGACCGCTTTAATTTCGGAACGAAACTCGGACTTGACCGCCTGAATTTCGGACTTGACCGCCTGAATTTCGTCCTTCGTAACGGCATTGGCCTTGATTGACTCGATGTCAGACGCCATTTTTCCCAGGAGAAAGGAAAAGTCGACCTGGCCCCGCATGGCTTCAGGAGCCGAGGAAAACGAGGCCGGCCGCTGTTCCAAAGCGGTCACGGGAGCGGCATGTTCGGAACCTTGCGAAGCGTCATCTTCGGACATGAGAGCCCTCCTGACGAAAACAGTCAGCTAAAACCTTGCGTATTATACTGAAACAGTCGCTTTTGCGCAAGACCGGAGTCCGGCGGTCCGGCGCCGGGTATAGCCGAAAAAATTGTAACCGTTCACCTGCTCCCCCTCCCCCGAAGTGCCTTGGAGCCAGCAGGCAGGGGAGTTACTGGGAAGAGATTGGGCTAGATTTTTACATATAGCACACTATAACTTGATAACCATATTTAAAGTGGCTATATTAGTCTCTAAAAACTTATATAGGCTTAATCAAGCATCTAAGGATGTTGTTTTCTGCATAATCAGCCATTTAGGGACTGAAGGCAACCCATTGAGCGTGAGCCGGCGATACATTAACGATGGCGATCTCATTGGGATTGTCAGCTCCCTCAAATATCTCCGCGGCATCGCGACAATGCCGGGCCGCCAAGGGCTTAAGGCGAGCCTGCCCGGCCTCCTTGGCCACATTGTCAGAAATTGGACGGCCTGATGCCGGAGGCTGACCCGTTCTACAGCCATATGGCCCCGGGCAAGTCCGGCCTCCCCAAGGGCAACGTGAGGAAGCTCACCGGCGGCAGGCAGGGGGGGCAGCCCGGGCACGAGGGGAAAACGCCTGTCCAAACCGATTCCCCGGACAAGCGGACGTGCCTTCTTAAAGAAAGGGGCAAATGCGCCGACAACCCGGGTTGGCTGATCGGCCGCCGGAAGCGCCGGGCGTTCGGCGCGGAAACTTTTTCCGCGGTGACCGGGCACGTCCATGAGACGTATCTGTCAGGCTTTCCGGACCGGCTAGGAGACTGTCGGGGAAATCGATTTTGCGTGATACCTAAAATGAGAAAACTCATGAATTTAACGCCGCTTGACTAAAAATATTTTGTAAGCGGTAAATTTTTATCGTGTACCGTACCTTATATTAAATTTTTTTAAATTTTTTCCGGTTTTTTTATAAAATTATCCTATCTAAGTCTGTCAAAATGCTAATTTAAACAGAACAACAAGCTATTTTCGGCTCAGGACCAGCTTATGCATCCGCTTGAGATTATAAGCGCATATCAGCAGGCTCCACTCCTGCGACGCTTTTTTCAGGCCCCGGACCGTGAACTCCCTGAAGTCCATGCATCTTTTGATGATCCCGATCACAGGCTCGACCACCTGCTTCCTGAATGCGTAAAACAGCTTGCCGGCCGGGTCCTGCAGCTTGCGACGCATCTTTTCCCTGCAGGAGGCCTCCGGGCCCGCCTCGGGCCCTGGCCCGGCGAGGATGGCCTCCAGCCTCTCGTGGTGCCTCGACCTCCCGGCGGCTATGAACGGGTCGATGCCGCCCGCCTCGCAGCACTTGACGTTGTGCTCGCTGAAATAGCCCGCGTCGGCCGCGAGCATGAGGGTTTTGCCGGCCGCTTCGGGGATTTCGGCCAGGCTCCGGACCGACCTGTCCATTTCCTGCACGTCGTTGGCTTTCTGGCTGACGTGGCCGCACACGACAAGCATGCTTTTCCTGTCAACGCCGAGCTGGCAGTTGTATGACTGGTCCCACCCCTTGGAGCTGTTCCGCATCATGCGGGAATCGCTGTCCGTCAGGTTGGCCTGCGCGGAGGGCGCGGGACGGTCGCTCGGCGGGACCGGCTCCTTCCCGCGCGGCTTCCGGCCGGTCTCCTCCTCCTGTCTTCCGCGCGCCTCCACGCGCTCGTTGAAGGCTTCAAGCTCCGCGGCGTAAGCCGCGGCGCGGTCGGCCTCGATCTGGGCCAGGCCCTTGCGGACCGTCACGAGCTTCCTTGCCCGTATCTCCGTCTCGGCCTGGATATCGATGCCGAGCCCGATCCCGGTCCCGGCGACCGGCTTCATCCGTTCGAGCGTCTCGATCTCGTCCAGAAGCTTCTCCTCTATGTCGCAGCCCCTCTTGTAAGAGAAGGCGCGGTGGCGGCTGGCGTTTGCCTTGATCTTCGTGCCGTCGAGGCATACCTCGGAGCAGTCCAGCAGCCCGGCCTCGGAGGCCATGACGAGGAGCTGCTTCAGATAGTCGTCGAAGAACGGGAGGGCTCGCGTCTTGAACGCCGCTATGGTGGAGTGATCCGGCTTCAGGCCGCCGGCGACGTACATGAAGCTGAGGGAGTCTTTCAGCTTCTCTTCTATTTCCCTGCTGCTGGTCACTCCCTTGACGTACGCGTACAGGACAAGCGCCAGCATCATCTCGGGAGGGTAATACGACGAGCCCCTCCGGCCGTAAGTGTCGCGAAGGCCGTCCAGGTCCATCTTGGCGACGGCGTCGACGATGAACCTGGAAAGCTCATCCTGGCCGACGTACTGGTCAGCGGAGGCCGGAAGCAACGTGCGGGTCTGTCTGTTATAGTATTTGTCTCTCATGATCCACCTGCAGGCAAAAAACTAAACTGTAGAGAGTAATATAA
>JAITRL010000047.1 GCA_031288415.1 Deltaproteobacteria bacterium
AAACTTCACGCCCCCTTGTCTTGCCGGGGCCTGCCATCGCGTCAGCGCGCGCTTCCCCCACGTACCTTTGAGCCTTGCCTGGAGCGCCGCGTTCCTCCCGGCCGCCGCGCGGCCCCCCCATGGCAGCTGACCGTTACCGGATCGGCCGGCTGTCTTCGGCGCCTTCGGCCGTCTCCAGATCTACCGGCCTTCTTTGATGCCGCGCGCCGCCTCAGGATCCCTTGAACCCCTCCAGCGGCTCGGTCCGCTAAACTCTTCAGTCATTTCCGGAGCCCCGGCCCATCCTGATATCCCCGCCCCCGCTCCGACGGCTCTCCCGCCTGACCGCGTTCCAGTCCGGAAAGCCTCCGCTCATTTCGGCCCGCGCGCCCGACCCGCTGCCGGAAAACCGCCCATGCCCCCCGCATCGCCCGAAAGGATCACATGACTGTCCCCTGGGGCCCCATCATCAACGCCGTAACCGTCTGCATCGGAGCCACGCTCGGACTCTTCCTGGGATCCTTCATCTCCGACCGCATCCAGACCCTTGTCTTCCAGCTTTTCGGGCTGTGCCTGGTGGCCATCGGCCTGGACATGGTGAGCTCCTCCAAGGCCCAGGTCATCCTGGTGGTCATCTCTTGTGTCCTGGGCGCGGTGACGGGCGAACTCCTCAGGCTCCAGGCGCGCCTGGACTCTTTAGGCGATAGGCTGAAGGCCAAGCTCAAGTCCCGCAACCCCAACTTCACCGAAGGGCTGGTCACCAGCTCCGTGCTGGTCTGCGCGGGCGCCATGTCCATCATGGGGTCTTTTGAGGAGGGGCTGGGCCACGGCAAAACCACCGTACTCACCAAAACCGTCATAGACTTCTTCGCGGTGATGATCCTGTCCTCCAGGCTGGGGGCAGGGGTCATCTTCTCCGCCGCGTGCATCCTGGTCTACCAGGGCGGCCTCACCATGCTCGCCACCTTCCTCCAGCCCTTCATGAGGTACGGCATAGAGTCCACGCTCACCGCCACCGGCGGCATCCTGGTGATGGGCATCGCGGTCAACATGATCGGCCTGAGGCCTCCGGTCTCCATTTCCAATTCCCTCCCGGCGCTGGCCTGGGCTGTTATTTTGGGGGCGATGTTCGCCTGAAGGGCCTCTCCGCCACACGGCGCGTTTATTCTGACCGGCGCGTTTCGCCTGCCTGGCCTGTGGGCCCGGCCGGCTCATTCTGCTGCCTGGCCTCCTCCCGCTGGCGGCGCGTTGGCCTGCCTGGGGACTGCCTGGCCTCCTCCCGCTGGCGGCGCTTTCCCCTGCCTGGGGCTGCCTGGCCTCCTCCCACGGGCGGCGAATTCGCCTGCCTGGGCCTGCCTGGCCTTCTCCCCAGACTGGCGCCTCAGCTTGACTTGCCTCATCGCCCGACCGGCGCCGTCGCCCGACTGGCCTCTTCGCCCAAGAATCGCTCGCGCCTGACTGGCTCCCCGCCTTTCGGCCAATCCCGCGCGGTCACGCTTCTCAGGACGGTCATCAATCCCGCCTGGACTCTTGTCCCTTCTGCCGCCCTTCGCGCGACAGGCGGCTGTCGCCGACCGCCCCGCAAACGCCGAAGCCCCTCCGGGGCAACCGTAAGGCGGCCTCGGAGGGGCTTCGGCGAAGGTCAAGACAGGCGAGGCAGGTTGCCGCCGCGCACATAAGCGGCCTGCCCCGGCAGGCGCCGCACTCCGGCAGGGCGGGGCATGCCCGCGCCCCTGGAAAGCGCGGCGTGCCTCGGCGGGCGCCCGGTCCCTGGCGCCGCCGCTGAAGCGGCCGGGGGAGCCCCTGGCCGCCCTATAGGTCACTTCACTGTCGTGATCTCGTACTTCTGGGTCCCCAGGCCGATTTTCTCGGCGTGATCCAGCTGGCTCCGCCAGTCCGTGGTGGGGTGGATGGACTTGAGGATGCCCTTCTTGCCCTTCCCCTCGGTCCCCAGGGTGCCGGGGAGCGAGGTCGCGAGGTTCACGGCGTCGATGGAGGCCCGGTCCACCGCGACTATGTCCCTGCCGCAGAAGATGCCTATGTCCGGGATCACCGCGGCGTCGCTTTCCGAGTGGCAGTCGCAGTAGGGGGAGACCTGGTTGACGACGTTGACGTGGTAGCTGGGCCTCCCTGCCAGGACTGCCCTGGCGTACTCCGCCGTCTTGAAGCTCACGCTCTCCGGGCCGGAGGACCAGGAGTTGACGATGGCGTCATGAGGGCAGGAGGCCAGGCACCGCCCGCAGCCCACGCACTTGCCGTGGTCTATGGAGGCCTTCTTGCCCTTGAAGGTTATAGCGTCTTGGGCGCAGAACCTCTTGCACTCCCCGCAGCCCACGCAGGCCTTCGGCTTGACCTGGGGCTTGGAGTCGTTGTGCATGGCCATCTTTCCGGCGCGGCTCCCGGAGCCCATGCCGACGTTCTTGATGGCCCCCCCGAAGCCCGTGACCTCGTGGCCCTTGAAATGGTTAAGGGAGATCACGACGTCGGCGTCCATGATTGCCCGGCCGATCTTGGCGCTTGTGAGCAATATGCCCCCCGGAACCGGAACATCCACCTCATCCGTGCCCTTCAGGCCGTCCCCGATGATGATGTGGCAGCCTGCGGCGTAGGGGCCGTAGCCGTTCTCGAAGGCCGCATCCAGGTGCGAGAGGGCGTGGGTCCTGCGGCCCACGTACAGGGTGCCGCAGTCGGTCAGGAACGGGTAGCCTTTGAGCTGAGTGATCCTGCGCGCCACAGTCCTGGCGAAGTTGGGCCTCAGGAAGGCGAGGTTCCCCGGCTCCCCGAAGTGGATCTTGATGGCCGCGAACTTCTTTCTGAAGTCTATGCCCTCGAAGCCCCCGGCCTTGAGGAGCCTCTGGAGCTTCATGAGCAGGCTGTCGCCCAGGCTGCACCTCATGGACGTGAAGAAGACCCTGGCTGGTTCGGTCATTAGTACCTCCGCGAGTGTTCGCCCTTCAGGGCGCGGCCGCGCCCGAAGGTGGCCCGGCGGCTCGGCCGCGGCTCCGCCGGGCCCTCCGCAGGGGAAAACCCCGGGGGGAGGGCCCGCGCGGGCCGTCTGCCATTCTACAGGCTTTTCCGGCGGGGGGCCTTGCGCGGGCCGCCCGCCGGAAAAGCCGGGACTGGACGGGGGAGACTGCGGCCCGCCTGCGGCTCCTGCGGGCCCTGAGGGCGGCAGGGGGCATGGCGGGCAGGGAAAGGCCGCTTCAGGGCAAAGGGCCGGGCGGCTTTAGAGGAAAGCATGCTGCCGGCATCGGGAACCGGACGGCCGGAAGAAGCCGCCTTGCGCCTTGCGGCCTGCAAAGGGAAACATGCGGCCATGGAGGCCAGGCCGCATGGAAGGCCGCAACAGGCGCGGAAGGGAGGAAAATCCCGGGCAGGCCGGGATAATCCGGGTTAAGGGGCGATGAAGAGGCCTGCGGCCGGCACAAGGCGCCGAAGAGACTGAAGGCTATGGCAAGAGCCTTTGGAGGTCAAGGGGAAGCTGGCGGCCGACTGGGAGCGGAAAGGCGCAGGCCGCCTGCCTCCCGGCCCCCGGCTTCAGGCTTTCCGGATTCCGTCTCCCAGGCTTGGGCTTTCCTGCTTTCCGGATGCCGTCTCCCAGGCTTGGGCTTTCCTGCTTTCCGGCTTCAGGTTCGCCGGCCCGGGTTACCCGGCTCACGGTTCCCCTGCGGCAGCTTCCCTGCCCCTTCAGGCCAGAGTCCGCGCCAGGTAGTCCGCGGCCAGGAGACCCCTTTCCGTGGGAGCCAGCCTGAAGCCCCGGCGGACCAGGAGACCGTCCCGAATAAGGCCAGGGAGGGCGGGGGAACCCTCAAGGGCCCTGGCTTCCAGGCCCTCGGAGAGCCTGAGGCCCAACATGACTGACTCGAGCCTCTCCTCGGAGGGGCCGAGATTTTCCCGGAAGCTGACGGGGGCCCTGCCTCCCTTGAGGGCCAGGGCCCAGCCGGAAAGGGAGGCCAGGTTGCCCCAGCGGCTGCGGCCGTCGAAGGAATGGGCGGAGGGGCCCAGGCCCAGGTAGGGCGCGCGCCTCCAGTAGCCCAGGTTGTGACGGCACTCGCGGCCTGGCCTTGCGAAATTCGAGACCTCGTAGCGGAACAGGCCGCTCCCACCCAGGATTTCCCCCGCCGCCAGGAAAAGCTCGGCCAAGGCATCCTCTCCCGGAAGCGGCGCGAGAGCCCCCTCCGCGAGGAGCCTGGCGAGCCCGGTCCCCGCCGCGACGGTAAGGGAGTAAGCCGACACGTGACAGGCCCCTCCAGAGGCGGCCCGCCTGAGATCGGCCTCCCAGGCGGCAAGCGTCTGGCCGCTCCAGCCGTAGATGAGATCCAGGCTCAGGCTGAAGGAGGCTTTCAGGATAGCTTCAGCCGCCCGCAGGGCCTCCTCCGGGCCGTGAAGCCTGCCCAGGGACGACTTGAGGCCTTCCCGGGAGAAGCTCTGGGCGCCCAGGGAGATCCGGGTGATTCCGAGGGAGCGCCAGAGGCGGAGGCTCCCGGCAGTGACGTCCTGGGGGTTGGCCTCGAGGGTCGCCTCTGCCCCTTCCGCCAGGGGAAAGCGGGCGAGCGAGCGGAAAAGCTCCCTGAGAGCCTCCTCCGGAAGGGCGCCCGGGCTCCCGCCCCCCAGGTACAGGCTCCCGAAAGAGCCCTGCCAGGTTCCGCCGGAGGCCGCCGCGGCCGCTTCCAGAGCGAGCCCCTTCAGGTATAAAGGCGCCTTGTCCAGGTCCGGGACCGAGTAGAAGTCGCAGTAGTGGCAACGGCGCGGGCAGAAGGGCACGTGAACGTACAGGCCGGGAAGGGCGGCCGGTCCTGAGCCTTCCGGGCGGCCCCGGCCATGCCGCGGCTCCGGCCCCTGCCGTCGCCCAGTGCCCGGCCGCGTCTCCGGTCCCGCGCCCTGCGTCTCCGGTCCCGCGCCCTGCGGCTCCGGTCCCGCGCGCCGCTTCAGGCGCTCCCGCAGCCGGGGGCTCTTCCCCTGCCCTGAGCCATGCCGCCGCCCGGAACCCGGCTCCGGCCGGCGGCCCAACCCTGGCCGGCCGCTCATTTCAGTTTGAGAGGCAGGCCTGCCACCACCAGATAGGCGGCAGTCGCGGCCTCGGCGATGATCTGGTGGGCGAGCCCCACGGCATCCCTGTACAGGCGGCTTTCCGGCTCCATGGGCACGATGCCTGACCCGAGCTCGTTGGAGACCACGATAAGAGCCCCTTCCCTGCGGCGGGAAGCCTCGACCAGGCCCTCAGTCTGCCGCCTGTAAAATCCCAGGCCCCTCTCTCCGAAAGGCTTCTCCCACATGAGGTTCGAGAACCACAGGGTTATGCAGTCCAGAAGCACGGGCCGGTCGCCCGGCAGGCCGTCCAGGGCGCCCGCAGGGTCCAGCGGGGCCTCGACGGTCCTCCAGTCCGGGCCTCGCTCCTCCTGGTGGCGGCGGATGCGGCCCCGCATCTCCTCATCGAGGCCCTGAGCGGTCGCGAGGTAATACCGCAAGGCAGGCCGGCTCTCGGTCTCCTTCAGGGCGGCCCTGGTCTTGCCGCTCTTGGCCCCGCCCAGGTAGAGGATGAGATCTCCCATAAGCCCCCCGGGGCCTGGGGATGCCCCCGGCCCGGAACAAAAAAAGCCGCCCGGAGATCCTCCGGAGGCCGTCTGAGGATAGGCGAATTGAGGAAGGGCCCGGAACGCCCGTGACCTCAAGCGTACGTGAGGGTCAGCTTCCCCGAACAGTCACGGGCCAAGGGGCCAGGCCAGGCTTTCCCCGCTGACGGGAACGCCGCGGCGTCATTTCCGGGCTCTTGGCTCCCCCGGGCCGGGCTCGGGCCTGTTCGGCTTCCCGCGCCGAAACCAACGGGCGTTTCAGGAAGGCTCCCGCCGGCTGTCCAGGATAGGCGGCGGCTCCGTCATTCCCCCCGCCCGGCGAAGGGGCGTGAATCAGGCAAACCCATGAAAGAGCGTCGCTCAAGCCGGAACGCTGAAGCCTGGCGGCAGCCCCCGCAAAGGTTCAGGCCGCCCTGCGGGGCAGGGCACGGAAACGGCCCGCAGAGGCTGCCCGGCCTCTGGCCAGGCCGCAAACCCCCTGAGGCGGGCTTACGGGACGGCCGGTCCGGGTATCTCCCGGACCGGTGCGCCGCCGGCCGGGTTTCACATCGGCTTTCCCGCGTCTGAAAGCCTTCCTGGAGGCCCGGTGACTGCCGGGAAGCCCGAGGCTGCCTGCAAAGGCCCGGAGGGGTGCCTGAACTTTCGCCAGTATACCAAAGACAGGGGAGTCCGATCAACGGGAACGCTAGCTTTCACGGGACTTCCGGTCCATAGGCCCTTGCCTGCCCCTGCAAGGGCCGCCCCAGGCGAAAGGCCTGCGGCCCGCTGACTCCCTCGGCTGCCGCGGGATAAAGGACTCAGCTGACCCGTTGAACCGAAGAAACCCCATGAGACGCCCCGCTCCCTTGGCGGGGCCTCGACGGCTCTTGAGGCGCCGCGCCCGGAACGCCCGGCAGGCCGGCCCTGCCCATGGCCGCGCAGGCTGAGGGATCCATGCGGCAGGGGGCGCCTCCCTTCCGCGCGGCCCGTCATGGCCCGGAAGTCCCGCGACGGCTCTCGGCCGTCGCGGCCGTCGGCGCCCCGCCGGAAAAGCGGACCGGGCCGCCGCAGGCGCCTGCAGGCCGGCGGATGCGCGAAGCCCTGCGGCAAGCGGGAACGCTGAACGCAAACTGCAGCGGCGCCGCCTTCCCCGGTTCCGGAAAGCTTAATTCATCTGGGAACTTGCTGGACAAACGGAGAACGGCATTATAGACTGCAGATGGCACAGGGTTGCGGCAGGCGGCGCGCGGACCCGGCCTCCGGGAAGGGGATGTCCCGGCGGATTCCATGTCCCGCGCCGGCCTTCCGGCGCCGCCGCTGACATAGCCGATTGCGAAGGAGGACTCCAGATGTCAGAGATAAACCGCTCGCACAAGCCAGAGATAATGTTCGACGAGAACGCCGCCGAGTACAACAGGCTGGCCAAGGAGGGCAAAGCCCCGGACATCCGGAACATGAACCTGAGCGATCTGGATCTGACGTCCTTCAGCCTGAAGAACGCCGACCTGTCCGGCTGCTACCTGCGCGGAGCCAACCTCAAGGGGCTGGACCTGTCCGAGGCCAACCTGAACGGGGCCAGCATCAAGAACGCCTTCATCTCGGGCACTCTTTTCCCCAGGGGGCTGGGGGCCTGCGAGATCCAGATGTCGCACTCCTTCGGGACCCGCCTCAGGCAAGGATAGCCCGCGCCCTGCCGCGCGAGCGGGCTCCCGCCGGCTCCCTCTGCCGCCCCGGGATGCCCCCAAAGAAGCGGGGCTCCCCCGCTCAGGCCCCCCGCGTTCATCTGTCAGATACCGCCCGCCGGGGCGGGGCCGGCATGGTCCCGCCCCGGCGGGCGCTTTCGTCCCGGGGCCTCGGGCCTGCCTGACCGCTTCCCCGCGCGCCTGTCGCCCCTGCCGTTCCGCCTGAAGACCGGCGCGGTCTCCCGGAGAGCCTGCCGAAAGCCAAAGACGGGCCCGGCGCGCCGGACTTAGGCGCAAGCCCCGGCTCGCCGCGGTCCCGGAGGCAGGCGCTCAGCGCGCTTCCCGGCGCTGCCCGCCCCCTCTCCCGCGGCAGCGGCGCCGCCCGGTTTCATGCGCGAAGGGCACGTCCGCCGTCCAGGCTTGGGAGTTCCGGAAAAAAACTTCGGCAGGCGATGACCGCCAGGGACGGCGGGGCCCCAGCGCCTGGATCGCGGCGGCGGGCCGCGGCAAGGCCAAGGGCCTTCCGGCAGGCGAGGCGGAGGAAAAGCCGGCGACGCGGGCGACGGCGCCGTCCGGTTGAATTTCGGGCCTGAAGGGCCCGGGCTTCGGCAATAAGGCGATGCGGGAAGGGCCGCGGCCTCAGCCTTTCAGGGAAACCTTCGGCTGGTCGACGGCCCGCCGCTGACAGGTCCGCGGCTGACCGCTGACCGTCCGCTGGCCTGGCCATGACTGACCCGCTGAGCGATCGCTGGCCTGGCCACGGCTGACCGCTGACCGGTGGATAATCGGCCTGCGGCTGACCGCTGACAGGCCTGAGGCCGTATTGCGGCCGGATTGGGGCCGCGCATCCGAAAAGCCGGGGCTTGGAGAGCGATCGGCTGCCGCGGGGCGCGGCCTGGCCATGCGCCGGCTGCGGATTTGCCATGCGCCGGCTGCGGATTTGCCCCGCTCAGGCGGCGCCGCGGACGGCGCCCCCGCCGTCAACCGCTGGATCCGGGTATCTTGAAGGAGCCCCCGTAACTCAAGCGGTATGTCTTGGAGCATCCGCTGCAGGCGTAATTCCCGGACATGTCCCTGACGTCTCGGCAGTAGGTGGCCTTGCAGGCGTCACAAAAGAAAATGCCCGCGTTCCCGCAGTAGGGGCAGGTCTCGGTTCCCGTCAGCCAGGAGACGTCCACGGGCGGGCCCGGGGCCGCGCCGTCGCTGAGGAAGTCCGCCGGCAGGGGATGCGTTCCTGCGGCGGCGTATTTCCCGGATCCGGGGACCGGCCGGTAGACCGCCAGGTACAGGCCCCCCGTCTTCTGGCAGGCGCGGTGGAGGAACAGCCGGGATCTCGGGGGGCGCGCCGGCTCCTCCCCGGCCTTGACCAGGGAAAGGCCATTGCCGAGGGGGGCCTTGTCCAGGCTTACGGCGGGGCCGCCGTCCCCTTCCCAGGCTTCCGCCGCCTTGGAGCTGACGGCGAGCGACGCGCTCACCCAGGAGAACAGGCTTTCCAGCCCTTCCGGGGTGAGGTCCGCGAGGCGCACCGTCGTCTCGGCTATCTCGGAGAGCGCCCCGAACTCCGCATCCTCCCCGCAGCCCAAGGCGATCAGGCCCGGACGGGGCACGGACTTTTTCAGTTCCTCCGCAGGGCGCCTCCACTCGTCCGTGGGGGCCCCGTCCGTGAGAATGAAGACCAGCGGACGGTAGTCTCCCTTGTCGCCGGGAGCGGACCTGCGCACTTCCCTCGCGATGGCGTCGCCGCACAGGGAAAGCGCCGCGCCCAGGGCCGTGCCCGGC
The DNA here is from genome assembly GCA_031288415.1 of Deltaproteobacteria bacterium. Taxonomy (GTDB): domain Bacteria; phylum Desulfobacterota; class Desulfarculia; order Adiutricales; family Adiutricaceae; genus JAIRZX01. The sequence goes on from JAITRL010000047.1 coordinate 8,993, forward strand.
CGCACGGAGAGCTTGGGCGGGGATACCGACAGGAGCTCCTTGAGAGGGACCGCCGCCTCCGCCTTGGCGGCGAAGGTGATGATCCCCATGAAGAGAGTCTCCAGGGCGTAGGGGTTCTTTTTCAGGGCGCGCAGCATGAGCCGCACCCCCTCCTCCACTGCCGCCAGGGGCGGCCCGATCATGGACTCGGACACGTCCAGGAGCAGGTACACGGGAAGGCGCCTGAGCATGGGGAAAGCTCCTTGGCATCTGAAGGGCGCGCCGGCAGAGGACGCTCCGGCCCCTTGGGGAGGCTAAGGGCGCCGCAGGGCCCTGTTCCTGAGCGAAACCGGCCGGGCCCAGTGGCGAAAGCCGCAGGGCCCTGTTCCTGGGCGAAACCGGCCGGGACCCGGGGCGAAAGCCGCAGGGCCCTGTTCCTGGGCGAAAACGGCCGGGACCCGGGGCGAAAGCCGAAGGGCCCTGTTCCTGGGAAAACGGCAGGGATTCAGGGGCGAAAACACAGGCGCTCTCAGGACAAAAGCCGGAGGGCCCGCCAGAGCGAAAACGGCAGGGTCTCCCGGGGGAAAAGCCGCAGGCCCCGGCGGGTTCCGCTTGACAGGGCCGGCGCCTTCAGCCCGAAGAGCCGGGGACGTCGAAGGACTCGTTGCCGTCGCCGAGCATGTAAGTCTTCCCGCAGCCCCTGCAGTAGCAGGTCCCGGAGCTGTCCTTGACGTCGAAGCAGTAGGAGGTCCGGCACTCGTCGCAGTAGAAGATGCCCATGTTCCCGCAGTAGGGGCAGGTCTCCGGACCCGCCAGGAGGGACACGTCCACGGGATCGGCAGGGGCCGCGCCGTCCTGGAGGAAGTCCTCCGGCAGGGGATGGGTGCCGGAGGCGAGATAGCGCCCCGTGCCGGCGACGGACCGGTAGACGGCCACGTAGAGGCCGCCGGTCCTCTGGCAGACCCGGTGGAGGAAGAGCCGGGGCCTCGAAGAGCGCGGAGGCGCCTCCCCGAACTTGACCAGGGTCAGGCCTTCCCTGAGCGGGGACTTTTCCAGGCTCACCGCGGGGGAACCGTCGCACTCCCCTGCCCCGGCCGCCTGGGAGCTGACGGCCAGGGACGCGCTGACCCAGGAGAACAGGATCTCCATGCCCTCCGGAGTCACGTCGGCCAGGCTCACCGTCGTCTCGGCAATCCGCGAGAGCGTCTCAAGCTCAACGTCCTCGCCGCAGCCCAAGGCGATCACGCCCGGCCGCGGCACGATCCTTTTGAGATCCGCGGCGGGGCCGCGCCAGTCATCCGTGGGAGCCCCGTCGGTCAGAATGAAGACCAGCGGCCGGTAGTCGCCCTTGTCGCCGGGCAGGGACTTCTTCACGTCACGGCTGATGAGCTCCCGGCAGAGGGTAAGGGCGGCGCCCATGGCCGTGCCGGGCCTCACGGCCAGCTTGGGGGGGACCACGGACAGGAGTTCGGTGAGGGGGAGAGCGACCTCGGCTCTGGCCGCGAAGGTTATGACGCTCATGTGGAGCGTCTCCAGGGCGTAAGGGTTTTTCTTGAGGGCGCGCAGCATAAGCCGCACGCCCTCATCCACTGCCCTCAGGGGAGGTCCGGCCATGGACTCCGACACGTCCAGGAGAAGGTACACGGGAAGGCGCCTGGTCATTGCGGCAAGCTCCTTGGATTCGCTTCAGGCGGGCGCGGGGGCCAAGCGGCGGCGCCGCAGGCCCCGGGCGCGCGGACAAGGGGACTCAGGCGAAGGCGGCCGAGGACGGCCTGAAAAGGGGCGGGCGGCCGCTGGCGGCCTGAATAAGGGCGGAAGCGAAAGCGGCCGCGGCCGCCCTGAATACGGGCGGAAGCGAAGGCGGCCTGCCTGAAAAGAAGCGAAGGCGGCCGCTGCCGGCTTGGAAAGGGCCGAAGGCGTAAGCGGCCCGCGTGCGCGGCACAGGCCGCAGGCGCGCGCGTTCCCGCGGCGCGGGCGCGGGGCTCAGGAGACGTCCACCCCGAAATTCCGGCAGAGGGCCTCCAGGCCCCCCGAGTAACCTTGGCCCACGGCCTTGAACTTCCATTGGCCTCCCCGGCGGTAGATCTCCCCGAAGATCATCGCCGTCTCGGTGGACATGTCCTCGGAGAGGTCGAAGCGCACGATCTCTACGTTGTCGGCCTGGTTGACGACGCGGATGTACGCGTCTCTGACCTGCCCGAAATTCTGGCGGCGGGCGTCGGCATCGTGGATGGTGACGGTCACGGCTATGCGCACGATCTCCGGCGGGACCGCCGAGAGGTCGATCTTCAGGACCTCGGAGTCGCCTTCGCCGGCGCCGGTCAGATTGTCGCCCGAGTGCTCCACCGATCCGTCCCCGGACCTCAGGTTGTTGTAGAAGATGAAGTCGTCGTCCCGGCGGACCTTGCCGTTATCCTTGAGCAGGAAGGCCGACGCGTCGAGGTCGAAATCCTCCCCCGCGGTGTCACGCTCCTCCCAGCCGAGGCCGACGTATACGGCCTTGAGATCGGCCACCGCCGCGTCCAGGGAGATGTTGCCGCCCTTTGCCAGTGAGACAGTCATATTTTTTTGAGCCTTTTTCCAGTCGCTAATTTCGCGCAGGCGGCGCGCGCCCTAGGCGGCGCCGCGGGGGGGGACCGAACCCGCCAAAGCGGCGGTGGCCTGAGCCGCCAGG
>JAITRL010000051.1 GCA_031288415.1 Deltaproteobacteria bacterium
GGGAGCGGCCGCGGGAAAAGGGTTCGGGAGCGGCCGCGGGAAAAGGGTTCGGGAGCGGCCGCGGGAAAAGGGTTCGGGAGCGGCCGCGGGAAAAGGGTTCGGGAGCGGCCGCGGGAAAAGGGGCCCGGCGCCCTGGCGCCTACGAGGCTTATGCCTCCGCAACGGCGCCAGGCGCCTTCCGCAGTTGCCGTCCGCGCCCGCCTGCCGCTTTCCCTCCCGCCCGGCCGGGGGCCCCCCGCCCGGCCGGGGGCCCGCATGGCCCCTCAGTCCAGGCCCCAGAGCCTCGCCCGGGGGCCCTCCAGGCGCCAGATTCTCCGGTGAAGATCGGCCAGAAACTCGGGATAGCTCATCAGGAGCCTTTTCTCCGCCGGAGCCAGGGCCCCGGGGCCGCCCGCCAGGGCCTTGTCCGCGGCCAGGGCCAGCTTTTCCGCGGTCGCGGGCCCGGGCCTGCGGCCGCGGCCCCGGATCTTCGTATGGAAGGCCAGGAGCGCCGGGTCGACGGCCAGGCGGGCGAAGCCTTCCGAGGCGGGAAGGCGCGCGGGCGAGCCGGGCGGCGGCTCGCGCAGCCCCAGCTCCAGTTCCGTGATCTCCGGGGCGGGAGCGGTCTCGGCAGGGGTAAGGAACAGCCCGAGCCTGCGGCAGAGGGAGCCCAGGGAGAGCCTGCTGGTGAAGACGGCCAGCGGCGCCGACAGCGCGAGCCCCGCCGCCACCGGGGAGAGCCACATGAAGAAGCCGGGGCTCAGGAAGTACATGGAGAGCCCCCAGACGATCCCCAGCAGGGTGCCCGGCCAGCATGTCCTGAAGGCCGATGACCAGGCCAGGCCCTCCTCCCCCCCGCGGTTCTGGGGGTTCCAGGAGACCTTGAAGCCCAGGAGGGTGGTCACCACGAAAAAGCTGTGGAAGAGCATGCGCACCGGAGCCAGGAAAGTCGAGACTGCTATCTCCAGGCAGATGGACAGGCACAGCCTGGCCGCGCCCCCGAAGGCCCGCGCCCTGCCTCCGGCGGCGGCGAGGATCAGGGCGAAGGCCTTGGGCAGGAACAGGAGGACCCCGGTGCTTGACAGGAGCGCCAGGGCCCAGGCCGGGAAGTAACGCGGCCAGTCGGGGAACAGGCTCGGGCCGGCGGGGAAGTAGTCGGGCGGGATCAGCACCGCCGAGAGGGCCTCCGCGGTAGAGGCGAGCAGGAAGAAGAACCACAGCAGCGCCGAGCCGTAACTCAGGATGCCGTTGAGGAAGAGCGCCCGGTGGGTGGGGAAGAAGCCCCGGGTGAAGATGAGGCGCATGTGCTGGAGGTTGCCCTGGCACCAGCGGCGGTCCCGCACGAGCTCGTCCATCAGGGTGGGGGGCGTCATCTCCCAGGAGCCCTCGAGATCGTAGGCGAGCCACACCCCGTAGCCCGCGCGGCGCATGAGGGCCGACTCCACGAAGTCGTGGGAAAGGATCTCGCCGCCCAGGGCCGAGGCTCCCTTGAGGCGGGGAAGCATGCAGTGCTCCATGAAGGGCGCGGTGCGCAGTATGGCGTTGTGCCCCCAGAACTGGGCGCAGCCCAGCTGCCAGAAATGGAGCCCCGCCGCGAACACCGGCCCGTAGAAGTGGTTCGCGAACTGCTGGACCCGCGCCAGGGGGGTACGGCTGAAGATGGCCTTGGGGGGGGTCTGGATTATGCCGACGTCGGGCCGGGCCTCCATGGACAGCACGAGCCGCGCCAGGGTCTCGGCGGACATGAGGCTGTCCGCGTCGAAGACTATCATGTACCTGTACTCGGCCCCCCAGCGCCGCAGGAAGTCCGCGACGTTCCCGCTTTTGCGCTTGATGTTGGAGCGGCGGTGGCGGTAGAAGAGCCTGCCTCCCCCGGCCCCGGGGGCTGCCGCCCCTTCTTCGGCAACGGCGCCGCCGTCTTTTCCCTCTTCCGCGGCTTGCGCCGCTGCCGGGCCCTCGCGGCCTTCCGCGGCTTGCGCGGCCTCCGCGACTTTCAGGGAGCCAGCGCCTGCGGGGGCTTCCCGGCCATGCGCGGCCTGAGCGCCGTCCAGGGCCTCCCCGCCCCGCCCGCCCTCGGCAGGACCGGCGCTCTCCCTGCGGGTGTCCTCCCGCAGGGCCGCGAGAAAGGCCTCCTCCTCCGCGGCCCAGGCATCGGGCGAGGTGGAGTCGCTCAGGATGAAGACGTCGAACTTGTCCGCCTCGCCCAGGTCCCGCAGGGCTTGTCTCACCGCGCGCGCGCCCTTGGCCACGGTCCAGGGATCCTCGTTGTAAACGGGGAACAGGATGGCCGTCCGGAAGTCCCGCGGGAGGATTTCCCCCCTGGGGGCCTCAGGGAGCGGGGCCGCGAGACGGTGGGAGTCGCGGCGCAGCGCGAGGACCAGGAACCCCGTGAGCGAGCTCCAGAAGCCGACCGAGATCCACGCGAACAGCACCGCGAAGAGGGACGTCATGACGACGCTCAGGACCGGCTCCCCGCGGTGCGGGAGGATGGAGTACATCACGTCGGCGGCGACCAGGGTGGGCACGGTTATGAGCGTCAGGAGGGCCAGGCGGCGCAGGGTGCCGGCGCGCTCCCAGGGGTCTTTTTTGGTCATACGCTACACATGGCCCGCAGGCGGGTCTCCCGTCAGATCCTCTCGGAAGCCAGGGGGGTGCGGCGGACCGGCGGGGAAGCGGCGGGGAGGAGTTCCGCCAGGGGCAGGAGCCCCCCAGGGCCCCGCAGGCGGTAGCGCCCGCGCAGGAACTCGAGGGCCCGGGCGAGATCCGGCGGACCTTCCTCCAGGATCTCGAGGATAACCCTCAGAGCCTCCTCCGGAGGACCGGAGCGCATCGAGCGGGCGTACAGGAAAAGCCTCCCGCAGGCCTGCCAGGCTGTTTCCTCTTCGGCGGGGCGGCGGGGCGGCGAGTCTTGACGGGTCATGTCGCTGTTTTGCATGAGGGGCGACCTCTAGACGGGCGGCGGCCTTGCCGGAGGGCTGAGGGGGCGCCGGCGGCCGGGAATGGGCGAGGGGAGGCCTGGGAGGGTCGAGGGGAGGCCCCGGCATCGGGAACAGGAAAACGCGCCTGGCCATGGCGAACCGGCAGGCGCGCCTGGCTATGGCGAACGGGCAGGCGCGCCTGGCCCGGCCATGGCGACAAGCGCGGCGGGGCGGAGGCTTCCCGCGAGGCGCGGCCCGGAGCGGGCCGGGACGGCCAGGGGGGGCGGGCGGGCGAACTCAGGCGCCGAAGGCCGCCCGCCCGGCGGACAGAGGCGGAGAAGGGGCTTTTTGGGCCTGCGGAAGGCCTTTCAGTCTACCGGCGGGAAGTCGTAGACAAATGTCTCGGTAATTGGCAGGGGCAGGTTCTCGCCGCGCACGAGCCGCACGAAGACCCTGCCCCGGCCGGCGGCCAGCCCCCTGTAGCCGGTAAGCCTGTCCAGAACGCCGGGTCTGGAGGGGGCCCGCAGGATGAGCTTGAGCCGCCAGCCGCCGGTCACCGGGTTCTTGTGGAGGGAACGCTCCAGCGCGGGCATGGCCGCATCCGACTCCACCACCGAGGCCAGTCCCTCAACCTCGGTGATGGAATTGAGGAGGCTGTTGTCGAAGTCCAGATGAAATTCCGCGGTCTCGCCTGAGGGGGGGCGCGCGAGCCTGACCGCCACCACGCGCCCCAGGTTATGCGGGTTGGAGGCGGGGGGCATCCAGTAGAGGGTATAGGCGCAGGACAGCGAGGCGCCGGCGAGTTCCTCGGGGGCGACGGACCAGTAGGCGATCACGTTGTCGTGGATCTCGTTGTCGCTGGGGATCTCGATGAGGTCCAGGGACCCTTCCGGGAAGCCCTCCCCCGGCTGGATCCAGACCCAGGTGCTCAGGTCGGGGCGCCTGTCCAGGTCCTGGTAGTGGTCGAAGTCGTTGTCGCGCTGGATCAGCCCCCAGCCCCCTCGGGCGCTTTCCCCCGGAAAGCCAGTCGTCATGAGCCTGCCCGGGTTGTTGAGGGCGCGCAGGTGCCAGTTGCCGGCCGTGTCCGAGTACAGGAGCCCGTCAGTCCCGTGGACCTCGGGCCGCCAGTCCCGGGGGGAGCCGTTCTCCTTTTCCGAGTACAGGTACATGCCGCTGGAGGGGGCCAGGCCCACCTTGGCGGGCCATTTTTTGCCCTTGCGGAGGAACAGCCTGGCGGAGATCTCCATGGACATGGAGGAGCCGGGCCTGAGGACGAGCCGCACCGCGCCCGTGAGGCTCGCGGAATCCAGGAGGGCGAAGACGGTCAGGGCTGACTCGCCCGGCCGGGGCCGCACCAGCCAGAACTCCCGGAAGAACGGGTACTCCTCGCCTCCAGGGGCCGCAGGGTCCAGTATGAGGGCCCGCGCGGCCCCCCCGAAACGGGAGTGCCTGGCCGCCGCCCGGAAAAGGCTCGCCCCCAGGAAGACCGCCGCATCGTCCATTCTCCCCGCCTGGTTGACGGGATAATGCACGGTGAAGCCCGCGAACCCGCCTCCCGCGCCCCAGGGGCGGGGGCCCTGGGGCGCTTCCGGGCTCCTGAAGTCCGCCTCCCGGAAGGGGAGCTCGCGCGCGCGCCCGTCCTCAACGGCATGGATCCGCACCGGCCGGTCATAAATGGAGCCCATGGGGAAGAAAGACACCTCGAAGGGCGTGTCCCCGCCGCGCCAGAGACGCCGATCCTCCCTGAAGGAGACGGCCCGCCATTCCCCCTCATCCGTCTCCGGGAAGCCCCTTTCGGCGAGGGTCGGGACCTCCCGGTAAGGGCCCAAGGCCTTCTGGGCCGCCAGGGCCTCCAGCTGCGCGAAAGTGAAGCCGGGGCCCTCGGAGCCTGCGGAGGTTTCGCCTGGCTTCCCGGCCGGGGAGGCCTTGACGGATCCGGCAGCCTCGCCGGAAACCGCGGCACCGGAACTTTCTGGCGTTACGGGGGAGGCCGGGGCGCCTTTCGCCGCAGGGCCATCAGCGGCAGGGGTTTCAGAAGCCGCGGCCTCCTGGGCTCCAGGGCCCCCGCCGGAGACGGAGGCGCTTTCAGCGTCTGGGCCTTGATTCCCCGGGGGCGCGCCCTCCTGTCCGGAGGCCCCCCGGGAAGAGGCCCCGCCCTCACCGGAAGCTCCGCCGGGTTCCCGGGAAGAGGCCCCGCCCTCACCGGAAGCCCCGTCAGCTTCCGCAGAGGGGGCCGGAGCGTCGCCCGCCTCCGGGGAAGTGGACTCAGGGCCGGAGCCGGAAGGTTCGGAGGGGGAGGAAGCTGCAACGGCCGCAGGGTCCTGGGCTGGGGCCTGGGCCGCCAGGCCCCAGGGGAAGGCCCCTTGCCAAGCGAAGACGGCCAGGGCAAGAGCGGCGGCGGCCGCCGCAGCCAGGAGAGGAATCCGGGCGGCCGCAGGTTTTTTCAGATGCTCAGGGCTGGGTGAGGTCATATGGGGCTGAGGCGCCCGCAGGGCGCCGCGGGAGGCCCTGGGGGCCCCCGGCAGGTCAGGCGTTTACGGCATGTCCATCGGCGCTTCCAAAGCTTCCGGGGACCTGCCGCCGGATCCGGGGCAGGCGCGCCTGGCGGCCGGCGGCGCGAACTGATCTCAGAAGGCCATGCAAGCCATGAAACCCGCCAAATGTACCCCCATTTAACCGCCAAATCAATGAGGCCCCCTCGCAAGCCGCCGGGTAAGCCCTCCTGGGCCCCGAAAGCCGCCGGGAAATTTCTGCCGGGGGTCCTGAAGGCCTCTGAACGCCCCGTGCCGCAAGGCCGGAAGCGCCCTGGTTGCGGAGGGCGGGCAGAAAGGCGCAGTCCGCCTGCTCCCTGGCATTCCTCGGGGCCGTGACAGCCCTCCTCGGGGCTTGCGGAGGCCGGTCGGGATGCCGGGGGCCAAGCGGCGCGGCCGCAGGCCCTGAAGGGGGAGGCTGCAGGCCGCCGAGGCGGAGCCCTCACGCCGGAAAAAGGCGGTGGGCTGCGGTCGGAAGGCTACGGGCCTCAGGGAAAGGTATATTGGAGTCGACAGACTTGTAGACGATCCCGGCGAAAGAGTTGAGGACGGCCTCGAAGATGATCCTCGCCCCCTCGCAGGGCACTGCCATGCCTATCTGCCTTCTCACGCTCCCCTTGGCCCCCTTGAACACGAAGTCATCCGGGAAGGTCTGGAGCCTGGCCCTCTCGCGGTTGGTGAGCGCCCTGGGCTCGGACCAGTGGTAGATGTGGGTGCCGCCCCCCCCGCTCCCCGTGACGGTGTAGGAGGGGCGGTCCGGGTCCAGGCGCCGGTAGATCTGGCTGATCCGGGCGCCCTTGACGTTGAGCGAGAGGGAGGGGGGGAGGTCCGAGTTGAAGGCGTTCTCGCCCGGGCGGATGCGCCTCAGGCGCCTGACGACCTCGGGGTCGTGCCGCGTGGGCTCGGAGTTGGCGGCGCCCGGCGGGATGGGGGGATCCTCCAGAGCGGAGCGCGCGGAGTTGTCGGGCAGCCTCCGGAGCTCCGGGGACGGCACCCGGAAGACGGCATGGAGATCCGCGCGCACGCCCACGATGATCACGCGCCGCCTGGCCTGCGGGACCCCGTACTCATCGAAGCGGTACTGGTGCGGCGTAAGCCGGTACCCCGCCGCCGCCATCTCGCCCAGGATCCGCGCGAAGCCCCGCCCGGAGTCGGTGTTGCGGATGCCCGCGACGTTCTCCGCCACGAACCACTCCGGGCGGAAGCGCCTGAGGGCCTTCACGCCGTAGGCGTACAGGCCCCCGTAGTCCCCGCCGGTGCCCTTCTTTTCGCCCACAAGGCTGAAGTCGTTGCACGGGAACCCGAAGGCAAGGCAGTCGACGCCCGCAAGGCGCTCCAGGCGCGCGAAGTCGAGCTTCCGCACGTCTTCGCACACCACCGTCGAGGAGTCCCCGCCGCAGATGTTGAGGGCGTAGGTCGCGCAGGCGTCGGGATCATTGTCCGTGGCCCAGCCGTGCCTTATCTCGCAGGCGTTCCCGGCCGCGCGGGCGTCCAGGGCCCCCCGGGCGAGGCCCCCCGGCCCGCAGAACAGCTCTCCCAGCCTGAAAACCTTCATGGCGCGGAACTCCCGTGCTGGTCGTCGCCATGGCGAGGGCGACAAGGGTTGCGGAGGATGACGGCAAGCCGCAGGCGGGAATGCCAGGCGCCAGGCGAGCCGGAACAGCCGATACGGCCGGAAATGATAAACGCCGGAACGGCCGCATAAGCCGGAGCGGCCTGAATTGCCTAAAGAACGGAAGGGCCCGAAGAAAAGGCTCCGCCCGGCGGGCGTCAGAACCCGTGCCGAGGCGGCCTGGACGGGGGGGCGGCGTCTCGGCGGGGCCTGTCCGGGCTGCGGGCGGCCTGAAGAAGCGGGGCCTCTGAGCGGACAGGCGCGGTCCGACGGTGAGGGCGGGGGGTCCTCAACGGCCTTGCCTGCGCGAAAGGCTGCCTTTCTTTGGAATGCCGTAAGGCAGCAGGGGAATGAGCTGAAAAGGAGGCTGAAGCCGGGGCCGAAGGCGGGCCGGAAGCGCGCGAGGATACGGAAGATCCGGAAGTGGCGGGGCAAACGGAGGATAACCCTGGAGACTCTTCTGACGCGGACCGCGCGGATGCCGCGAAACATCCGGAATTTGCCGCGGATACTGAAGCTCCCGAAAATCCTGAAGCTCCCGAAAGACCGGCGGGGCCTGAGTGACCGGAGGCCAGTCCCCCCCCTTCCGCAACGGGCGCGGGGGGCTCGCCGGCACGGCTGCCGGGCGCCGGGCGCGGGCTTCGCGATCTCGTCGCGGGAGCGGTCCTGGCCAGATGCCTCTGGCGCACGAAGGCAAGGAGCTCCTCCTCCGCGCCTGGGGGCAGGCACAGGCTCTCCATCATGGCATCCAAAGCCGCGAGGCAGTGGGCTCCCACCCTCGCGAGGACCTTGCCGACCGCCTCAAGCCCGAGGCCCGAGGCGCGGCTTACGGCCCGCACCCCGAGGCCGGCGGCGGACAGGCGGATTACCTGATGTACGGCTTCGTTTGACAGGTGAGCCCCGAAGAGCGGGGTCCCCCGGGTGGCGGTGAAGCGCTTGCCGCAGGTCCGGCAGTAAAGCAGGGGCTTTTTGGCCTTGCCGTAGACGCCCCGCACCCCTATGTTGCCGAGCCCGCTCCTGCCGTGGCTGGGGCACTCAGGATTGGGGCAGGAGGCGCGGCTGAGGTCGGTCATGCGGGCACCTTTCCGGGGGGTTCTCGGGGGACTATATGGAGGAGGTTGAAGGGGCTGTAGCGACATAAGGACAGTTTAATCTTAAAACAGATCCAGGCGCGGCGTCAACGTAACCATGACGGCGAAAGCGCGGCCGAAGGGCCGGACAGGCGGCGGGCGCAGGCAAGCCCGGACTGCGGCCGGCCGTTACCCGCGGCGGGAGGCCCTGGCGGCGGAGGCCGGGCCTCCCAGAGCGCGGACAGGATGCCGGAACCGGGTGAGGCGGCCCGGGTTCAAACGCTTGGGAAAAGTTCCGGATCTCCTGATCTCTCAGGGACCTTGCGGATCGCGGGCGAATAATGATAAATTATGCCGCTTGCGGAAACTTAACGCCCGCTTTGGGCGGGCCTCCCTGAGCGCCGGAGAAAATTTTTCATGGAACGGCTTCCGATCGGAATACAGTCCTTCAGGAAAATCATCGAGGGCGGTTGCCTTTACATCGACAAAACGCGGTTTGTCTATGATTTGGCCTCAACGGATGGCGCGTATTTCCTGTCCAGGCCCAGCAGGTTCGGCAAGTCGCTGCTGCTTGACACGTTTCAGGAGCTTTTCAGCGGCCCGCCCGGCCGGGACGGCGACCCGCGGGGCCTTTTCGCGGGCCTGTGGATCGGGAGTTCGGATTTCGACTTCACGAGGAAGTTCCCCGTCGTGACCCTGTCGATGGCGGCAGGCACCGAGTCGTTAGACGTCCTCAAGGCATCCTTGACCGAACAGCTGAATTTCATCAACCTCCGCGAGAACCTGAACCTTGACTTGACCTTTCCGGCCTCAGCGCTGCCCATGATCATCGAAACCCTGAGCCTCAAACATAAGACGCGGGTGGTTGTCCTGATTGACGAGTACGATGCCCCAGTATCCTCGAACCTCGCGGATCCGAAGCTTGCCGTCGCCTTCGGGAATTTCCTGAAGAGCTTTTACGTCTCCCTCAAAGACCTTGACAAGCATCTCCGTTTCGTGTTCGTGATCGGCGTCACCCGCTACGCCTTAACGTGGCTGTCGGCCGGGTTCAACCAGCTTACTGACCTGACCCTCGCCGACCGCTTTTCCGAAATCTGCGGCTTCGCCCCGCAGGAACTGGACAGGTATTTCGGCGGGCTTATGCCTTCAGTCCTTGACACCATGAAAACCGAAGGCCGCCTGCCGAAGGATGCAGGCCTTGCCGAACTGCGTAAACTCATCATGGACTGGTACGGCGGGTACAGCTGGGACGGCGCGAAAAAGGTTCTTAACCCATGGTCAGTGTTAAACTTTTTCGATAAAGCCAGGTTTTCCGGTTATTGGGCGGAAACGTGCAATTTATCGTATTTGCTTTCCTTTCTGACGGATTACGGAGACAAGGACCCGCTTGTCCTGGCCAAGGACAACTTCGAGCTCATCCCCAAAAGAGCCATCCTCTCCGCCGACATCGCTAAACCCGAGACGGTTCCCGCCCTTTTCCATACCGGTTACCTGACGGTCGACAAGGCTGAAGACCTCATGTACCGGGGCGTTTTCTACACCCTGAAAAAGCCTAACCAGGAGGTGCAAAACCGTACCCTTGCCTTCTTTTCCGAAAGCATGTTCTCTATCCTTAAAATGAAACCTGAGGCCGAAAGCTACGACTTCAGCATGGCCGTCAGGGAGAAGGATGCCGGGAGGCTGACGGACGTCTTCAGCTCGCTTTTCGCGGGCCTCGATCCGTCGCATCATCAGCCGACGGAATCATTCTACTACGCCTTGGTCTACGCCTACTGCAGCAAACTGGGCAGGCTTGCCCTGTCAGAGCCGCTCGGCTCTAAGGGCACGCCTGACCTGGCCCTGCTCTTCCAGACGCCTTCATCATGCGTCTGCGCCGTGATCGGGCTGAAGTTCGACAGGGGAGAGACGGCAAAGGACAAGCGGAAACTCGTCTCCAGGCTTGCCGACGACGCCTTGAAAGCCATAGAGACCAAGGACTACTGGCGCCCTTACAAGGCGCATGCCGAGCTTCTCGTGAAGATCGGGATCGGGGTCACTTACCGCGGTGAGTGCCTGGTCAAGACGGCTGACTGAGCCGGGCGATGCCGCGCCGGCGCCTGACTGCCGGGAGGCGGATGACGAAACCGCAAGAGGAGGCGGCCGCGCGATCAAGGCACGCCGCCTGTCCTGCCCCGGGCGAGCAGCAGCCGGCGCCCGATTGCCGCGAAAGATCCGGCATGCCGCGGGAGCAGGCCAACCGCGCCGCCCGGAAGCCGCGGGGCGGGCTCCCGCGCCGCAGGCGAAACCGTGCCGCCTTGCCCGGGCGGTTCCGTTCATGAACGCAGGCGCGCGGCCCGCGCATCCATAATGAACGTTTTCTCTCGGATATCATGCCTGACTGCAGTTGCCTGGCGCGCGTTCCGGCCTGAACCAAGCGTGCCCTATCCCCGAAGCTTCAGGCGGCCCGCCAGGAACCGCGCCATGTGCTCCGCCCGCATGGGGCGCCCCCGCCTGTCGAGGCCCCCGCCGAGCTGCATCACGCAGCCCGGGCAGTCGGTCACGACGGCGTGGGCTCCCGCGCCCTCCAGGCCCCTGAGCTTGCGCTCCATGACGGCCGCGGAGGTCTCCGGGAACTTGAGGGAGTAAGCCCCCCCGAAACCGCAGCAGACGTCTTCCTCGTCCGTCGCCGCGTACTCGGCCGCGGACGCCAGAAGCATCCGCGGCTCGCGGACGGCCCCCAGCCCCCTCGACTGGTGGCAGGCGCCGTGGAAGGCGGCCCTCTCGCCGGTTCTCTCGAAGTCATCAGGGCCGTAACCCAGGACGTTCGCCAGGAAGGCGCTGAAATCCATGACCCGCTCCGCGAGGGACGCGGCCTTGGCGGAAAGCCCCTTGTCCTCCGCCAACAGAAGGGGGACCCGGAACTTGAGGTGGGAGGCGCAGGAGGCGCACAGGCTCACGACGTGGTCCGCCCCGCCGCAGTCGAAAGCCTTGGCGTTCACGGCGGCGGTCCTGAGGGCCGCCGCCCTCCAGCCCAGAGACCGCGCGGGAAGCCCGCAGCAGCCCTGGCTTTCCGGGAAGCTCACGACGGCCCCCTTGGCGCGAAAAAGCCTTATGCCGCAGAGAAGATCCTCGGGGTAAACGAACTCGTGGGCGCAGCCCGCGAACAGGGCCACTTTGGGGCCTGAGGAGCGGCTCCAGCGGGCCTGCCCGGCCGCCGCCGCCGTCTCATGGGCTCCGGCGGCCTGTCCCGCGGAAGAGGCTTGCGCGCCGGTCCCGCCGTCGGCCGCGCCTCGCGCCCCTTGCGCGGCTTCCTCTTCCGCAGAGGCGCCCTGCGCCGCCCGCGCGGCCTCCTCTTCCGCGGGAGGGTCCTGCGCCCCTTGAACTCTTCCCTCTTCCGGCATGGCCTCTCCGCGGCAAAGCTCCTGCCAGAGGGTCCGGAACGGCTTGCGGGCCAGGGCCGGCAGGCTCCGGAAGCTCCCGTCGCCCGAGAGCACGAACGGCAGGTGCCGCACCATGCCGTCCCTGACCAGGGGCCCCTGCGCCGCGGCGGCCGCCTTTAGGACGGCGGCCATCAGTGACCTGCGGGAGAGGATCGCCGCGATCAGCCCCTGATCCAGGTGAAAGCCTTCGGACCGGAAGGCGCGGGCGCGCACCTCCTCGATGACGAGCGGGAGGTCGATGGCGGCGGCGCAGACCTCGCGGCAGGCCCCGCAGCCCAGGCAGTTGAAGGCGATGTTGCGGGCGGAGGCGGGCCCTTCCAGCAGGCAGGCCAGGGCTATGCCCACGGCGCCTATGTAGACGCGGCCCAGACCGTGGCCTCCCACCATGCGGTAGACAGGGCAGACGTTGGCGCAGGCCCCGCAGCGCACGCAGCGGAGGATCTCCCTAACCGCAGGGTCAGCGGCGGCGGCGAGGCGGCCGTTGTCGAGGAAGATAACCCTGAAATCCTTGACCCCTCCTGGCGAGAGCGGACAGGGCGCCGCCCCGGCGACGAGCGACAGGTAGGCTGCCATCGGCTGGCCGGTGGCGTTGCGGGGGAGGACCTTGAGGATTCCCGCTGCGGCGGCGAGGTCCGGGACGAGCTTATCCAGCCCTACCACCGCCACGTGCGCGGCGGGAAGGGTAGCCGCGAGGCGTGCGTTGCCCTCGTTGGAGAGTATCCCCAGGGCCCCCAGGGAGGCTACCGCGAAGTTCGCGCCGGTCACCGCGAGGCCCGCCTCGGCAAAGTCACGGCGCAGGGCGGATCTCGCCAGCCGCACCAGGGCCTGGATGTCCCCTCCGGAGCTTATCCCGGTCTCCCGCGCGAAGGACTCGTCCACCCTCCAGCGGTCCAGGTGGATGGCGGGAAGCACCATGTGGCTGGGCGGCTCGCCGCGCAGCTGCACTATCCACTCCCCCAGGTCCGTCTCGCGGACCTCCAGGCCCTCGGCGGCGAGTGCCTCGTTAAGGCGGATCTCCTCGCACGTCATGGACTTGGACTTCACGATCCTCGTAGCCCCCGCCTCGCGGGCGGCGGCGAGCACGAGCCTGCGGCACTCGGCGGCGTCCCTGGCGAGATAGACCTTGGCGCCTTTGGCCTCGGCCTTCTCCCGGAAAGCCTCGTAAAGCTCCATGAGCCTGGGGATGGCCTCGTCCTTGGCGCGGGCGAGCCCGGCCGCAGCCGCGGCCGGGTCGGCCCCCCCGTAGGCGGCGCGCCTGGCGGGCGGGTACTGCCGGGCGAAGCGGTCGAGGGCGGAACGCAGATGCTTGTCCGCCAGGAGCCTTTTCAGCCGCTCGCGGTACTCGGCGCGGGACTCCTCAGCCATGCCTCCCCCCTTCCGTGTCACGGGCCTCGCCTGCGGCTTTTCCCGCCGCCGTGCCGTGGGCTTTTCCCGCGGCCGCGCCTGCCGCCTCCCCAGTTCCCGCGTCGGCTGCCTCGCCGATGTCCTCCTCGTCCATGACAAGGCACACGCAGAGTTCCAACGGGCCGTGCACGCCCAGCACGAGCACCCGTTCGATGTCGGAGGTGCGGCTGCAGCCGGAGACCAGGGTCGTCCAGGACCCCGGAAGAGCGAGGCTCCTTTCGATGAAGGGCGCCGCCTCTTCCAGGGCGGTTACCATGCTGGAGGCGGCCAGGGCCGCGACGTGCGTCTCCGGCAGCATGGAGGCCAGGCGGGAGTCCTCGTCCCGGTGCGCGAGGACCAGGGAGGCCGTCTCGGCTATGCCCAGGGCGGCCACGGAAAAGCCCACGTCCAGGGCCCCCGCGTAGGCTCGCGCGCCGCTCCTCGCCGCGCGAGCCCCGGCCTGCAGGGCCGCGGCGGAGACTTCCCCGAAAAGGCGCTCAGGGAGCCCGGAAAAAAACAGGGTCTTCCCGGCGCCCTCGGGCCGCTCAAGGCCAGGGATCAGGAGGGGCGCGGCCGGCTTTTCCCCGGCTAGGCGCACGGCGAAAAGGGCCGCCTCCCTGAAGGTGGCCACCTCTACCACGCGGACCGCGGCAGCCTCGGCGTTCCGCCTGAAAAGCTCCAGGGTTTCCCTGTCAGCCTGTCTTTTGCTCGCCATTTCCAGCACGCTCCCGACAGATGCCGGCCATGAGGAGGCCATGCCCCGCGCCATGGCGCGCCGCTCCCGCGCGTCTCCCGTCAGCGGCCCGGCGCCAGGCCGGCAAAGTTCCAAGCGGGTCCCGCGGACGACGCCTTGAGGCCGGGGGCGCTCCCGCCGGAGCCGGGCGGGCCGCCGCTTTCCCCGGCTGCTCGGGAACCCTGTTGATTGATCAAGCGTAAAGAAGCTCCTCGCGGGCCGCGCGGGAGCCTTGTCCGAGGGCGCGGCCAAGGTTCCCTTGGCCTTCCGCCGCCGCGCGGCCCGGGCGGGGCTTGCGCCGTCACGGACCTGGCGTTAGCCGCCGCGGCCCCTGGCCGCTCACGAGGCGGGAACCCCCTGCCCCGCCCCGGCCTCCTCCCGGTCACGCGCCTCCCGCAAGCCGGGAGCCTCCCCCCCCGGAGCCTCCCCGAGTTCCTCCCCGAGGCTCTCGGCATAAAGCTCGATCACGTGCCTGACATCCGCCTGGTCCCCGTTCCTGGAAAGCACGTCCATGAGCTGGATCATGCAGGCCGGGCAGGAGGTGGCCACGATGTCCGGGGAGACCGAGACTATGTTGTCGCGCTTGCGCTGGCCGATGCTCCGGGAGACGTCATAATGCAGGAGGCTGAAGCTGCCGCCGTTGCCGCAGCAGCGCTCCGCCTCCGGCATCTCCGCGTAGACGGTCCCGGAAAGGCTCCTGAGTATCCGGCGCGGCTCCTCGAAGACCTTCATGGCGCGGCGCAGGTGACAGGGGTCATGGTAGGTCACGCGCCTGAGCGGCGCCCCGGCAGGCGGCTGCGCGCGCCCCGCAGGCGGCGGGGCGCCGCCGCTGCCGGCGGCCTGGCCTTCCGGCTCGCCTGCGGCCGCCGGGCGCGCCTCGTCAGCCGCAGTGAAGCCCAAGTCTCCGGGACCGGCGGAGCGCGCGGCGGCATCTCCTCGGCCGGCGGTGCGGTCAGCGGCGTCGCGGGAGGCGGCGGGGATCGCCGCGGCAGCCTGAGCTTCCGCCTGCCGGTCAGGGAAGTCGACCTTGAGCACGTTCACCAGAAACGAGGTCATGTCGTAGGTCTTCTCCTCCAGGCGGTCCAGCATGTCGCGCTTGTGGCCGGTGAAATAGGCCCGGTAGCGCGGCCAGGCGTCGCGTATGGTGGAGGCGCAGGTGGCGCAGGAGGTGACCAGGCAGTCGAAGTCCAGGGCGAGGCGTTCCAGGTTGTGGTCCAGGAGCCTCAGAAAGCCTTTGCGGTCGCCGGAGGCGGCCAGCGGTATCCCGCAGCAGGCAAGGCCCTCCGGCATGACCGCCCCGACCCCGTGGCGGCGCAGGACTTTCAGGGAGGCGTCGGAAAGCCGAGGGAAGAGCTTGTCCGGAACGCAGCCGGGGAAATACAGGGCTTTGAGGCCGCTTTTCCCTGCGGGCTCGAGGATCCTCCCCTTGCGGAGAGAGAACGGCTCGCGGGGAAGGGACGGCACGTGGCGGCCTCCCGTCACCGGCCGGAACACGGGAAGCGACGAGGTCCCGAGCCGGGGGCTCTCGGGCTTGAGGAAAATGTCCTGGTAGAGGGCCGCGACCTGGGTCAGGCGGTTGAAGAGGCGCGGGCGGGGAAGCAGGGCCCGGAAGATGAGCCTTTTCACCGGCCCCAGGCCCCGGTAGGCGGTGATGGCCGCCCTGGCACGCAGGAAAATCTCCGTGATGCCCACCCCAGGCGGGCAGATGCTCTCGCAGGAAGAGCACAGAAGGCACCGGTTGAGGCGCTCGTCCACCGCCCCGGCATCCCGGATCAGCTCCCGGCCCAGGTCCCTCAAAAGGGCGATCTTGCCGCGGGCCACGTCAGCCTCCCTGAAAGTCTGCCCGTAGACCGGGCATACCTCCTGGCAGAAGCCGCAACGCATGCAGCGGGCGATCAGGTCATCGAGCTCCCTCATCAGGGCGGCGGTTTCGGCAAGGGACACGCGTTCCCGGGGAGGGTCGCCGGGGGGGCGTGAACCCCTTCCCGCCTCCGGGAGGGTATGGTTTTCCTGGCTCATGGGACTGTCTTCGGCCCTCCGGTGAAGGCACGTGAAAGCCGCGGCCGCCCTGGCGGAGGACACGGCGCAAGGCCGCCTGAAGCGGCCGTGAAGCGCGGCCGCCCAGAAGCGGCCCTGGGATCAGGCCTGCGGCAGTATTGAGGTCAGGCCTGCGGCGGCCCGGGGCCAAGCCTGAGGAGGCATCGAGACCAGACCTGAGGAGGTCTCGCGATCAGGCCTGCGGGGACGGCCTCGGGACCAAGCCGCCTCACCGGGGCCCTGGAGTCGGTCGCCCTGGCGATGTGACGGGGCAAGGCCACCGCCAACGGCCTTCAGACGAACATCTTTCCGGGGTTGAAGAGCAGCTTGGGGTCCAGGGCCCTGCGGAGCCTTTTGGAGAACTCCACCGTGGCCCTGTTGGTCTCCTTCTCCATCCATTTGGCCTTGGCCACCCCGATGCCGTGTTCCCCGGAGAGGGTCCCCTGGAGGCCGAGAGCGGCCTCGAAGATGCCGTCCACCATGGCTTCCACCCGCGCGAACTCCTCAGCGTCGCGTCGGTCGCAAAGGATGGTGGGGTGGAGGTTGCCGTCCCCGGCATGGCCGAAGACCCCCACCTCCAGGCGGTGCCTGGCAGCGAGGGCCGCAATAGCCTCCACCATCTCCGGGAGGCGCGACCGCGGCACGGTCGCATCCTCCAGGACCGTGGTGGGCCTCAGGCGCGCCAGGGACGGGAGGGCGTTGCGGCGGGCTTCCCAGATTTTGGCCTTTTCGGCCTGATCCCTGGCCTCGCGGACCTCGGAGGCCCCGCAGCGGCGGCAGATGGAGGCCACCGCCCGGGCGTCCTCTTCCACCCCCTCCCGGCTCCCGCCGTCAACTTCGGCCAGGAGGATCGCCCCCGCCTCGACCGGCAGCCCTATCCTGAAGAAGCCCTCCACCGCGCGGATGCACATCATGTCCATGAACTCCAAAGTGCAGGGGAGGATGCGGGCGGCGATGATCTCGGAGACGGCCTCCGCCGCCTGGGTGAAGCGCGGGTAGACGGCCAGCATGGCCTTGGAGGCCCTGGGGGGTGGCAGAAGCTTGAGGATAAGGGTCGAGAAGACCCCCAGCGTGCCCTCGCTGGCCAACATGAGGCCGGCCAGGTTGTAGCCGGTGACGCATTTGACTGTGCGCGAGCCGGTCTTGACGAGTTCCCCTTCATGGTCGAAGAACTCCAGGCCCATGAGGTAGTCCTTGGTCACCCCGTACTTGAGGCCCCTCAGGCCGCCGGCGTTAAGGGCGACGTTGCCACCCAGGGTGGACACCTCCTGGGAGCCGGGGTCAGGCGGGTAGAAAAGCCCCTGGGCCGCGGCCGCCTCCGCGAACCGGGCTGTCACGACCCCTGGCTCCACCACGGCGTAAAGGTCCCGGGGGTTTATCTCGAGGATCCGGTTGAGGCGGCCGGTGAGGATAACCGCGGAGTCCCCGGGCTCCGGCAGGGTCGCGCCGGACAGGTTGGTGCCCGAGCCGCGGACCGTGATGGGAAGCCCCGCGCGGTAACAGAGGGCCACGGCCTTGCCGAGGCTCTCGCGGTCCGAAGGGGCGAGCACAGCGGCGGGCACGCTCTCCTCAAGCACTGCGGAGTCATAGGCGTAGGCGAGCAGGTCCGCCTTTTCGGTGAATACGCCATCCTGACCCAGGAAGGAGCGGAATTCCTTGGCCAGGCTGTTGGGGATGGTCATCGGGAAGGCCTCGTCATGTCTCAGGCGCCTTTTGTCGGGGCGGATGGGCGACCGGCCCGAAGGCCGGGCAGGCCTCGGGCAAGGCGGCGTCAAAGGCGGGAGGCTCGGGCGGCCCCCCCAGGCCGCCGGGCGATAAAGGCTCCGTGGTTGAAGCCGGGGCGAACGAAAGCTGACGGGCCGAAGGGCAGTTCGGCGGGTGTCTCTGGGGTATATTCTGACACTTTTCGCCGCACCCTGAAAGGGGAGAATGGCCGCAGGATATTGTTTTTTAAAAAAATAAAAATTATGAAGAATTTATCATAAATCGCTGAAGTAATGCTTCGCTTTGGAACTTCCCCCGCAACCAAGACAGGCTTCCGCCTCAAGGGAGCGGCCGGCATTCCCGGCAGCGCTCCACCCGCCGCAACGGCCGCGATAGAGGACAGCCCGCCCATGAAACGGGCGGAAAGGAACGGCGCGCCACTCAAGACCGCAGGGAAGGCCAGGACGGGAGACGGCGAAAACCGGAGAGAAAGCGTTCAAGGAAGGGGCAGGTGCGATCAAGGGCGGCAAGGCGAGGCGAGGGAACGGGGTGCTCTGCCGAAGCAGGGAGGGCAGCCATGGTCATTAACTCCAACACTAGGCCGTCCGGTCTCTGCGAGGAGGGAGGCTGAGGGAGGGGGGGCTGATGACTGCCGCTGAGGAGACGCGGCAGGCCTGCGGGAATTTCCTGAGGCTGCTATGGGGACCCTGGATAAGGCGCGGACGGCTGGAAAAAAGGGATCGCTCCGGATGCGCGCAGTCCCATCCCGCAGATACACATGTCGGCGCGGTCCGGGAAGGGTAAGCGACAGGCCGTTCAGGCCTTTAATGCATGAACTTCCGGGAGGCCTGTCCGGATCCGCTGGCTCAGGGCCGTAAACCGCGGCAGGCAGCGACGCGCGCACCATTCGCCGGCGAAAGTTCACGCCAGGCAAGATGCCTCGTGGCCGAGGCGAGGAGTCCCCTCCCGCCAAGGCGCCGGGAAAACGTCGCCATGGCAACTATCCCGCGGAGCAACGGCGAAGGCCCGGGCATTTTCGGCAGAAAGCATGATCCGTTTGAGGGCTTCCCTCCCCGGCGCCTCGATAACTTTTGCGACCGGCCGACAGCGAAAAACCCACGGCTGGACGGGCCCAGTTAAGAGCAGGAAGAATCACGGACGGCAAACCTCAGGCTGCCAGAGGGCTGTTCAGGCTGAGGCGCCTCCTCGGAACTTTCATGCCGGTCGAAACTGACTGATCTCCCGGGCGCCAAGCAAAAATTTTACCTGTCCGGGCCGTCAATATGAAAATAAAAAATATTTTCTGAATTATTAAATTAATAAATAATATTATTAAATTAGGATTAATAAAATTATATAATAATAATTTAAAAATTATAACATAAAATATATATAATTAATAATAATTAAAGGATATTTATACCCATTTCCTTTAGGAACCTTGACGGTTTCTTAGGCCAGTTAAAGATATTTTTTGAATACGTCAATGTCAGGCTTTCTTGGGCGCGTGTGATCGCCACAAAACAATTTCGACGTTCTTCCTGCATTTCAAGGCAATTATCTCCATATGTTTTGGAAGCTTTTACTGCTGCCCAACAAGGGAGCAGATCTTCAACTAAGCCCATAAGGTAAACATGTCCAAATTCCAAGCCTTTCGAGGCGTGAATAGTAAAGCAAGGCACGGCGCCAGGGGCTTTAGGCGGATTTTTCGAATTCAAATCAAGCTCATGGAGAAATTGGTGAAGAGCAACCGCCTCTCCATAAAATTTTGCCGAAATATCGTCAATCAAAAATTCCCATACTCCGCATTCCTCGGAAAATTCTTCATAACAGATTTCATCCCCCAATGAAAAGTTCCGGTTGCCTTTTGCCCAATCAAACAATCGTCCGGAAAAAGACGCGTAATCTAATGATTTTAACAAAATATTCATATCATCAGTAAGCAGCCGAAACGTTTCTGGCGAAATTTTGTCATTAAATATCACTTCATCAATCCACGCCAGAAGCAAATTTTTTCCGTCCGCCAATGCGCGTGATTTAACGGACGGCATATCAGTCATCAGGCCTTCAATCTCATAGAACGACTTGGAAAGATGACAAAGGAACCGATCATCGTCCTGTGCGTTCAGCAGACGAAGAATCGCATGAAGCATCCGTAACGGAGGACTTTGGAACTCATGTTTGCGAATCCCATTATACACAGGGATTTTAGCATCTTCTAGCTTGCAGGCAACGGTATCTAATATTTTTTTTGTTTTCGCTAATATTATAGAATTATTTCGTATTTCAGCAGATTTTTTAAGTAAATCAGCAACAATCCAATCAGCTTCTTCATCTAAATTGTTAAAATTATGTAAATATATATTACTAGATAAAGTATGCTGTTTAAATAATTGAAGTGGCAGTTTGTTACTGAATCTATTAATATTATATTTAATTAAATTATTAGCTATGGCTATAATTGACGGTGGGCATCGATAATTTTCTGGTAACTGAATTACTGAAATATTAAAATCATTATATAATTGATCAATTCGTTCATGACTTGCACCATTCCATTGATAAATTATATGATCTTTATCAGCTATAACAAATAAATTGGTAGGGTCTGAATTAGCTAATAATGATAAAAATTTATATTGTATTAAATTTGTATCTTGAAATTCATCAACCAAAATATGAGTATAAATTTTTCTTATATGATTTATAATAAAAGGAAAAGATGAAAGTAAATGTACAACTTGCGCAAGAAGAGTGGGAAAATCAAGAAAATTGGATTGTTTTAAAAATTTATTATAAGTTAAATAAATTTTAGTTAATATACTTGCATTTTCAATATTCTTATCTTTTAAAAAAATTTCTAACTTGGTATGAGATAAACATAATTCTGTAAATTTAGATATTTCAGATAAAATATTAGTGGAATTATAATATTCAGGTATTTGATTAACAAAATCGTTTCGCAAATTAATTAATACATCATTAAGTAAAGCTTGACGATCTAAATCATTTGAAAGTATAGAGAAATCAGAGCGTAATTGAATATGGTTGCCATGTTGCCGCAATAGTTCTGCAGCGAAAGAATGAAAGGTTGTCAAACGCACTCTAGCAAATTCATTAGGTACAAGCGACTCTACTCGCCTTCTCATTTCCGCCGCGGCCTTATTTGTAAAGGTGAGAGCTAACACTCTAAAATATTGATTTTGCGACTGTTCTAAAATGTGTGCTATGCGACTTGTCAGTACACGTGTTTTTCCGGATCCTGGGCCGGCAAGTACAAGGAGAGGCCCACTGTCCCAGGTCACGGCGATACGTTGATTTTCATTTAATTTCATTAAGTCCAACAATTTA
>JAITRL010000110.1 GCA_031288415.1 Deltaproteobacteria bacterium
GCGCGGGGCGGGGGGGTTACGCGTAGGTCCGGGCTCTGGGGGGGCCGCGGCGGCCCCGGGGGGGGGGCCCCGGCCGCCCCAGGCTGCGGTAGCGCGGTCGCCTCGCCGGGGCGGCCGACAGTAAGCGGAGCCAGCGGCCTAGTTTCCGCCCCCGGCCTCAGCCGGGGATCCCGGCCCGCCCCCGGCCTCAGCCGGGGATACTGCCCCGCCATCGTCTTTCGCCGCGGCAAAGTTCGCTCCGGCCGCGGCAGCGGCCGCCGCCAGCCTCGTTTCGGCCAGCTCCGCATCCTTGAGGTAAAGGGGGATTATCTCGGAGGGCGGGCCTGATCTCACGATCCGGCCTCCCTCCAGCCAGTGGAGGGTATCGCAAAACCCCACCGCCGAAAGCCGGTGGGCTATGACGATGCAGGTAGCGGAGCTCCCGGCCCCGGACAGGGTCCTGCGCACGATGTTCTCGCTGGCCCGGTCCAGGGCGCTGGTGGCCTCGTCGAAGAGGAGGATCCGCGGGTCGCCGTAGAGGGCGCGCGCTATGGCCACGCGCTGGATCTGGCCGCCGGACAGGCTCTGGGAGGCGCTCGACAGCCTCTGGAAGAGGCCTTCCGGGCCGTCTTCCGCGAAGTCCGCCGCGGCCATCCGTAGCGCGGCGCGGATGCGGGGGAGATCGGGCTCCTTGCCCCGGTCGGCGAAGGCCACGTTCTGGGCAAGGGTGCCGTCCAATAAGAGCGGGGCCTGGGGCACGTATCCCAGGAGGCGGAAATACGCCTCCCGCCCGGCCGGCGAAAGCGGTCTCCCGTCCACCAGGAAATCCCCCCGGGCGGGAGAGACCAGGCCGGAGAGGATCAGGGCGAGGGTGCTTTTCCCGGAACCGGAGGCCCCGATCAGGCCGACCCGCGAGCCTTTGGCTATCCGCAGGCTCACTTCGCGGAGGGAGTCCTCGCAGGCGCCGGGGTAACGGAAAGAGACGCCGCGGAGCTCAAGATCGCGGGAGAAGCCGAAGCCGGGCTCAGGGGAGGGGGGCGGGCCGCCTGACTCCCTGCGGAACCTCTCGATGAGGTCCAGGAAGTTCATGGCCGAGGGCCGCATGCCCCGGATAGTCACGGAGCTGACCAGCGAGCGGTTGACCAAGGGGAGCAGGCGCCAGGCGGTGAGCATCAGGAGGGTAGTCGTCTGGACTATGTCCTCCATGGGCATTTTCGCGGCGAGCATGCCCACCACGAGCGAGCCCATGGTCGCGAAGCCCAGGGTTTCCAGGATCTGGGCGGGGAGGATGTTCAGGAAGGTCAGCATGGACCTGGGCCTGACCCCGCGCTGGAGGGCCTCCGCGAAGGATTCGGCCGCGGCTCCCTGGCCGCGGTGGATGATGATCTCCCGGATGCCCTTGGAGGCCGCCATGAGGATGCGGTTCTCGTCCTCAGCGCAGCGGTGTACGCTGGAGCCCTCACGGTCCAGGCGGCGGCGGAAGGCCGAGTACAGCAGCAGGGCGGCAGTCCCGAAGACAAGGCCCACCGCGGCCGTGAGCCGGGGCTCCAGGGCCGCCAGCGACAGGAAGAGCGTAAGGCAGATGATGGCGGTGGAGAAGAAGTTCAGGAGGTTGAGGGCGTAGGCGGTCAGGAGGTGGCGGTTTATGATTTTCAGAACCGTCTCGTGGCTCTCCGGCGACAGATGGAAGAGGAACTCGCGCCCGACGTACAGCCGGAAAGCCTCGGAGGACGTCTCCGCCACAATGCGCTCGGACAGGCCCGCCGATAGCCTGGCGGCCAGGGCGGCGGAGGCGCACTTGACGGCGATGGACAGCATCATGACGGCGCTGGCCAGGGCCACCAGGCGCCTGGGGGACCCGAAAATTTCCCTCAGGGCAGGGAAGAGGTTCAGGATCGGCCGGATCAGGAAGTTTTCCGGGACCGACTCCGGGGCGGCCACGCTCATGGCGAAGACCGAGATGGCCACCAGGGCCAGCATCTCCAGAAGGCCGGTCAGGAACTGGATGGCGATGACCGTAAGCCAGCGGGCCTGCAGCCGGCGCGGGAGGGCGCGCCCGAGGCGCATGGAATCCTGGAGGAAGGCCCGGTGGAAGGCCCGCGCCGTTTTCACGAGAGGGAAGGTCATCTCCTGCCCCCGGGGCCGCGGCGGGCGCGGGGGGGGGGCGCAGCCTCAGGCCCCGCGCCGCCGAGGGCTCCCGGCCCCTTGCCACTGGGAGTTTTTCCGTTCCGGGCCGGCAGGCCGGTACGGGCCGCGGACTCCTTGTCGGCGGCGCCAGGGCCGCCGCCGCGCGCGGCTTCAGCGGCCGCGACAGGCGGCGCGGCTTCCTTGGCTTTGGCTCCCCTGGCCGCCCCGGCCGAGGCTTTTTTGGTCCGGGAGCCGGGAGGCTCCCAAGGGGCAGGGCCTGCCGGCGCGGAGGTCCGCCCGAAGGCCCAGACGAGGAGGCCCGCCCCGAACAGGAACGGGAGCACGGAGAGCAGCTGCCCCCTGGACAAAAGCAGGGAATCCGCGGCGTTCTGGCGCTCTTTGAGGAATTCCACCCCGAAGCGGCCGGCGAAATACAGGATCAGGAAAAGGGCGGCCAAGGCGCCCCGGGGCCTTTTTTCGCGGCCCATGAGGCGGTCCGCCAGCAGGAGCAGGCCCAGGACCGCGGCTCCCAGGAGAAACTCCAGCGCCTGGGTGGGGTAGCGCGCCGGGCAGTAGGCGGCGGGGATGCCGTCGTAGCGGGGGAAGACGACCCCGAAGCGGGAGCCGGGCGGGGCTGTCCTGCCGACTATCTCGGAGTTGAAGAGGTTGCCGACGCGGATAAGGGCCGCGCCCGCCGCCGCGGAAAAGGAGAAGCGGTCGCACAGGTCCCAGAACGGCTGGCGGGCCCTGCGGGAATGCCACCAGAGGGCGACGAGGAGCCCGGCCGTCGCCCCGTGGCTCGAGAGGCCCCCTTCCCAGATCCTGAAGAACCACAGGGGATCTTCCAGGAAATAGCGAAAATTGTAGAAGATTATGTGCCCGGCCCTGGCTCCCAGGACAGTGCCAAGAAAGCCCGGCACGATGAAGGAGGCGGCGGCCTCGGGCCCTCGCCCCCCCCGCTCGGTCTGCCAGCGGAAAAGGGAGAAGCCCGCGAGGAAGGCGAAGGCGAAGAAGAGCCCGTACCAGCGCACGGGCCAGCCGATGCCGGGCACCGTGAACATGACGGGATCCACGTTCCAGACATGCGGCAAGAAGGGAACTCCTTTTGGGGGGCAAAGGCCGGGCGCCGCGGCGGCGGAACCCGGGCGGAGGCCGCGGGCGGGGAAAATTGCCCGGGAGGCGGGGCAGGAGTGGGCGCGGCCCTTCATGGGTTATAGTTTATTACGCGAAGCCCTGTAAAGGGGCAGGGGGGAAGAGGTGCCCCCTGCGGAAGAATAGCGGCTGAAGGGCCGCCCTTCCCGCCGCGGCAAGGCCGCGCGGGAAAACGCCCCAGGGCCCTGCCGCAGGGCAGGGGCCTTGTTCCCGCCCGCGCTCAAGGAGGAGAGGCCGCTGCCCCGCGCCCTCAAGCTTTCCGGGAAGCGGCCTGAGGACTCTTGGCGCGGGCAGGCGGCGCCGTCAAGGCCAAAGGGGGCTTGTCCGGCCCCTTCAAGAAAAAGAGCCAGGGCCGCCGGAGGGCGGCCCTGGCTCTAGCGGACAGGCGGCCTTCGCCCGCCAAGGGCGCGGGGAAGGGGGAACCGGACTTAACGATCCACGTCCGTGCCGGAGAAGACGCCCACGACGCGGCGGTTCTCGGCGCGGCCCGCGGCGGTGTCGTTGGTGGCGATCGGGCGGCTCTCGCCGTAGCCGACCGCGGTGACGCGGCTGGACTCGATGCCGAACTGGCTGACCAGGTAGTCACGCACGGCGTGGGCCCTGCGATCGGAGAGGCGCTGGTTGTAGACGTCGGAGCCGCGGGAGTCGGTGTGGCCCTCGACGACCGCGGTGGAGCCCGGATGGGCCGCCAGGAAGGTGGCGGCGCGCTCGACCTCGGAGCGGTACTGCGGCTTCACGACCGCCTTGTCGAAGTCGAACTTGACGTCAAGGGTGATGCTGACCGTGATGGGGCAGCCGTCAGCGTCGACCCTGTAGCCGGCGGGGGTGCCGGGGCACTTGTCGAGGGGATCGCAGACCCCGTCGCCGTCGGGGTCTACGCAGACCGCGCCGGCGCCGATCTGGAAGGTGAGGCCGGCGGTGACGATGGGAGAGTGGAAGCGGCTCTCGTTTTCTACCCTGTCGGCGTAGAAGACCTGGCTGGCCTCGACGCGGAGGGCCACGGTCTCGTCGAAGAAGTACTTGAAGCCGAGGCCCGCGTTGTAAGTGAAGGAGTTGTAGTCGTCGCGGTTGGCGCTGTCGGAGCTGATGCCCGCGGCGCCGATGCCGGCGGTGATATAGGGCACGAAGTTGCTCGACAGGTCAAAGTGGTACAGGGCGTTGAGCCTCCCCAGGAGGATGTCGTTGTCGCCGGAAATGTCGTGGATGTCGTCACCGTCATCGTCGATGCCGGGGGCGTAGTGGCCCATCACCTCGATGCCGAAGTTCCTGGTGAAGTTGTAGCCCAGGCCGAGCGCGAAGACGGCGCCGTTGTCCATGTACATCTGCTGCGGGAAGATGGCGCCGCCCATGATGCTCAGGTGCACTGTTTTCTCCTGCATCTGGGCCGAGGCCGGGGCCGTGATGCAAAGGGCGAGCGCCGCCGCCGCAGCCAGGAAGAAGAATGTCGCTTTCATGAAAAAACTCTCCTTGTGTCCTTGTGTCCTTGTTTCCGCCCTGGATTCTGAACCGGTCCGGGACGCCTGGTTCCGGCGCCCGGGAGACGGCCGTGAAGGGGGGCCTGCCCAGGGCCACCCGCCGTCCTCCGCCGGTGGGCCGGGGCGAGAACTGAAAACCTCTTGAAATATGGAATGGTTACCGACCGATGCCGGAAGGCGATCCCGGCCCGCGGCTCAGGTATGCCGCCTTCGTGTCAGTACAGTATAAAGAAAATCCTCTGGCGCGGCAAGAAGCTTCTAAAGGAAGCTTCCGCCGGGGATCTCCCAGGCCGGGCAGCCTCTGGTCCCGCCCTGTAATTTCTTTCGTACGTTTCCTTCGGTCCTGGGCGGGGCAGGAGCCCCGCAGGCAGCGCCGGACAAGACAAATCACCTGGGGAGATTAGCAGATGAGGCGCCGGGTGTCAACGTCCGGAGGCTCCCTGGCTCCCTTAGCCCCTGTTCCGCCGTCGGCGGCTGAAACAGGAAAGTTGCCCCTGCCGGGGGGCCGGCCCTCCGGAGGGCCCCATGTACTCCGGTCGGCCTCGCAGGCGGGTTTGCGGTCTTTCCGGCCGGCCTTGGGACCGCCTTGAGGACGCTTGCGGCGGCCCTCAAGGCGGGCCTCCGGGATTCCGCGGCCCATGGTTGAGGCCTCAAAGCCGGTTCAGCGGCCTGATTCCGGGGAATTTTTCCGCGTTGCCGGAGCCGTCCAGGGCAATCCCGGAGGAATTGCCCTGGAATTCCGCGAAAACTCTCCCTGGATCCCAAGAAAATCACCGGGAATCCTGGGGGAAACCCAGGCGGTTTTTTTCTGGCCGCCGGAAGGGGTTCCTTTTTTCCGCGGAGCTTTCAGGGCCAAAGGCGGAGCGGCCTCAGGCCGGATTCCCCTTTCGGGCTGAAGGCTCAAGGCGGCGCGATGGCCCTATCCGGCCGTACCGGCCCGCTCGGGCCGGGAGCGGAGGAGGGCCCCGGAAAAAGGGAAAGCCGCGTCCCAGGGACGTGACGCGGGCCCCTTCAGGGCGGCCGCGGAACAGGGGCTTTGCGCAGGGCGCCCGCAAGCGCCAGGACAAGCGGGCCCTGCCGGGAGCCGGCCCTGGGGCGGGGCGGCGCCTCAGGGCGCCGTCATCTTCTTTTTTTGCCTTTGCCTCCCTTGCCGCCGCGGCCGCCCTTGCGCGGCCTTAAGGGGCCGGGGGCCGGGCCTGCCTTCGCGCGGCTTCCGCCGGGAGCCGGGGGCGGGGGGGAGCCGCCCGAAGGCGGGGAGGGGGCGCCGCCTGGGGGCCCGCCGCGGATCCGTATGAAGAGGAGGGCCAGCAGGGCCGCGGCCGCGGCTGCCGCGCACAGGGGGGCCAGCAGGTAGCCACCGCGCACGTACAAGGTGGGCGTGGCCCGGCCGGCCATGGGGACCTCGTACGCGTAGAAGGCCACCTCGTTCTGGGGGGAAAGGGAAAGGGCCCTTCCGGAGGGCGAGAAAAACCCGCTGATGCCGTTGTTGGCGGCGCGGACCAGGGGGAGGCGGGTCTCCGCCGCCCTCAGGGCGGCGTGCCGGAAGTGCTGGATGGATGCCTTGCTTCTTCCGAACCAGGCGTCGTTGGTGGTGACCAGGAGCACGTCGGCCCCTGCGGCGGCCTGGCGGCGGGCCAGGTAAGGGAAGATCGACTCGAAGCAGATGAGGGGCCCGAATTTCACGCCTTCGTATTCCAGGGGCGGGCGCCGCTCTCCGGGACTGAAGTTCCCGGCGGCGCCCAGGACCCCTTGGAGGAAGGCCGAACGCAGGAAAGGCAGGCGGTCGAGGAGCGGCACGTACTCCCCGAAAGGCACCAGGTGCTGCTTGTCGTAGAAGGGCCCTTCTGTGCCGTCGGGATACAGGAGCCAGGCGCGGTTGCGCAGGGTGTGGCCCCCGGTCAGGCCGTCCGCGACGGCGACCGCCACGCCCGCGAGCATGGTGGCCCCGGCCTCGGCGATCAGGGCGCGGAGCCTCTCGGTCTCGACCGCGTCTTGGCCGTAGGCGAAGGGCGCGGCCGTCTCCGGCCAGATGACGAGAAACGGCTTTTCTTTGGCGGCCGCCAGGGCGAGGTCGCGGTAGCGGCCCAGGATCTCGTCGCGGTAGGCCGCGTCCCATTTGTATTCCTGGGCCACCGAGGCCTGGAGGACGGAGATCTTCATTTTCGGGGCGGCGCGGGCCTCGTCTTCCCAGACGTTATAGGTGATGATCCCGTACAGGCTAAGGCCCATCAGGCAGGCCAGGGCCCCTGCGGCCGCGACGGAGGCCTCGATGGGGCGCCGCCTCCAGGGGATCACGATCAAGGCCGCCAGGAGGAAGTTCACGAGGGACACCGGAAGCCCCAGGCCGTAGGCTCCCACGAGGTCGCAGGCCCCCAGGAGCCTCGGGTTCTGGGAGAGCGCCCCCGCCAGGGGGGTCCAGTTGAAGCCGGTGAAGATCCAGTTCTTGAGCCAGTCCAGGCCCGTCCAACAGACGGCGGCGAAGAGCGGGGAGAGGAGAAAGCCGCGCCCCTCGGCGTCCCAGCCGGCGACTGCCCAGGCGAAGAGCCCCTGATAGAGGGCCATGACAGCCGCGAGGATGAAGAGCACCAGGGCTCCTCCCCAGGGCCCCAGGCCGCCGTAGCCGCTCATGACCCCGGAAAGCCAGCTGAAGCTTCCCAGGCCCAGGGCCATGCCGTGGACCCAGCCGCAGAGGAAGGCCCGGCCCGGCTTTTGGCGGAAGGCCGCAAGGTACAGGGGGATCAGGCACACGAAGATAAGGGGGTACAGCCCGGCCCCCGGAAAGGCCAAGGCCTGGGCTACGCCGCCTATGGCGCAGGCGGCGCAGGCGGGGAGGGGGGCCAGGGGGAGGGCGAGCCTGAAGCGGTTTGGCATCTTGCTGGGAAGGGCCTTTCGTATTTGCCGCGCCCGCCCTCGGAGCCGCGACGGCCCGGAGCGTAGGGCAGCGGGACGTTGGCCCCTGGTAGGGCCTTTCGCCGGGCCGGCCTATTGTCAGGGGCTTTGGCCCTGGCGACCGCAAGGGTCAGGGGCCTTTGGTCGGGGGGGACCTGGGGGCCAGGGCCTCTGGCCGGACTGGCCGCAGGGATATGGGGCTATTGGCCGGAAAGGACCTGGGAGCCAGGGTTTAGGATGCCTGCGGGAAATCAGGGGGAGGCCTTGCGGGCGGCTTGCCGAAAGACGGGCGAGGAGAAACGTCTGGATAGCGGGGAAAAAAAATGCTGAAAAATCAAAAAAATGACAAAAAATAATATTTAAGGAAAAAATAAAAGCAATAATCGGAAAAAAATTGTCGGAAATTCTGAAAAATGCCTGAAAATTGAAAAAAATCTGTCAAAAGGAAAAACCAGAAAAAAAAAGGAAAACGACAGGCCCAGGCCAGCCCGGACAACTCCCCGGAACGGGGACGGCTCCTGGCCGGGCCCTCGCCCCCCATCGCCCTGGCCGCAGGGAAACGCGGCCAGGGCGATGGGGGGCGCTTCCCTAAGAGAGGGGAGGCGGAGCGGGCCTCAAGGGAACGGGCGGCGGCGGGGTTGCCAGTCAAGGCCAGGGAGGCGCAGGGGGGGCCCCCGCGAAGCCGGCGGGGATCTCCACCTCGAGCATGGCGCAGGCGAGGCCCGAGCCTATGCCCATCATGGCGCACCGGCCGCCCGGGGGGAGCAGCCCAGCCTCGGAGGCCAAATCAAAGGCGAAGGGCACGGCCGCGGCCCCCATGTTCCCGTAAAGGGGGTAGCTGCGCGGCACGCGTTCCCAGGGGAGGCCGAGGGCCTCGGCGAAGCGGCGGGTGTTGACCTCGCTGACCTGGTGGGAAACCACCAGGTCGAAATACCCTGGATCCCAGCCGAAGGCCTCGGCACCCGCCGCGAAAGTCCGGGAGGCGAGTTCCACCCCCTTGCTCAGGAGGCGGGCGCTGTCGGTGGTCATGCCGGAGTTGTCGCCGCGGCACAGGCCGTTGGCGGAGCCGTCGGCCCGGGAGACGAGGCGCCTAAGGCGCGGCAAGGGCCGGCCGTCCGGTCTCCCCACCAGCATGGCGGCCCCGCCCGAGCCTAAGGTCAGGGTCGCGAAGTTGTCGAAGAAGTCCCTGCGGGTCACGCCGGGGGAGAGCAGCCGGTCCACCGTGCTCTCCAGGACCGGTCGGGAGTTTTCTCCCGCGACCACCAGGGCGTGGTCGCACAGCCCCGAATCCACCTGCAGGGCGGCGAGGGAGAGGCCGTCGATGAAGCCCAGGCAGGCCGAGCCCAGGTCGAGGGAGGCGCACTCCGCAGGCAGGCCGAGCCTCGCGTGGATGACCGAGGCGGTTGAGGGCTCCAGAAAGTCCCTGCCCACGGAAGTCGAGTAAAGCAGATCCACGTCCTCGGGCCGATAGCCCCAGGCGGAGAAAAGCCTGTCTGCCGCCCGCACCGCCCCGAGGCACGCGGGTGAGCCGGGGGGGTAGAGGCGCCTGGCGTTGATGCCGGTCATGCCGGAGAGAAGCCCGGAGGGGAGCGAGAGGCGGGCGAACACCGGCCTGAGGGCCTCCTCCAAGGCCGAGGATTCCAGGAGTTCCGGCCCCTCGTCCCTGGCCCAGGCCAGGATGGAGGCGTTGCGGTATACGGGGGGCCGGCGCATGCGGTTTGGAGGGTCCGAAACGATGTGCTAACATCCTGAGGCGCCCGGGCGGCCCCGGGCGGCCAGAGGGGAAAATACGCGGCGGCCCGGCCGGGCCCCGCCGGCAGCGCCGCCTTCAGCGGGCCTTCCGTCCGGGAAGGGCGCGGAAACGGCCTGCCGAAAGCAACGGGAAGCCCGCAGGGACAGGCAAGCCTGCGGAGACAGGAAGTCCGCCCCGCACGGGAGCGTGAGGCGCCGTCACGGGCGCGAGAGCGAATTATCATTATGCAGGAACCCGTAAGCCTCCGCAAGACCAAAATCGTCGCCACCATCGGCCCTGCCTCAGCCTCGCCCGAGATCCTGGGCAAGATGATCGACGCGGGCCTGAACGTGGCCCGCCTGAACTTCTCCCACGGCGATCACGCGAGCCACCGCGAGGTTATCCGTCACCTGCGCGAGCTTGCCTCCCAGCGCGGGCGGGAGGTGGGCATCCTCCAGGACCTCTCCGGGCCCAAAATCCGCCTCGGCGCCATCTCCGAACGGAGGCTGGAGACCGGCGACAGGATCCGCCTCGTCGCCGGCACGGGCGATGCCCCGCCTGACACGCTCACGGTCAATTACGAGCTCCTGACCGAGGACGTGGCGGTGGGGAGCCGGATCCTGCTGGCGGACGGGAGCATGGAGCTCAAGATCACCGGCAAGGACGAAGAGGGCCTGGACGCCGAGGTGCTTACCGGCGGCGTCATCAGCGCCCACAAGGGCGTGAACCTGCCGGACAGCAGCCTGTCGGTCAAGGCCTTCACCGAGAAGGACAGGCTGGACCTGGTCTGCGGGCTGGAGGCCGGGGTGGACTTCGTGGCCATGAGCTTCGTGCGCCACGAGGACGACCTCAAGCCGATCAGGGAGATGATCCGCCGCAGCGGGAGCCCGCCGCTCCTCATAGCCAAGATCGAGAAGCCCCAGGCGCTGGGCCGCCTGGAGCAGATCCTGGACGTCGCGGACGGCATCATGGTGGCCAGGGGGGATCTCGGGGTGGAGATGGCCCTGGAGGAGGTCCCGCATATCCAGAAGCGCCTGATCCAGGCCGCCCGCCACCGGGGCAAGCTCGTCATCACCGCCACCCAGATGCTGGCCTCCATGGTCGCCTCTCCCAGGCCCACCCGGGCCGAGGTGACGGACGTCGCCAACGCGATCCTGGACGGCACCGACGCGGTGATGCTCTCCGACGAGACGGCCGCGGGCCAGTACCCGGTAGAGTCCGTGGAGATGCTGGGCCGCGTCGCCTTCGCGGCCGAGCCCAACATCGATTCCCGGCGTTTCCTGGCCGAAAGGGCCGCCCGCCAGCTGGAGCCCATGGGATCCAGCATCACCAAGGCGGTCTCGCTCCTGGCGGGGGAACTTGACGCCAAGGCCATAGTGGCGGTCACCCAGGGCGGGAGCACCGCCAGGCTAATTTCCCACCTGCGTCAGCGGGTCCCCGTCGTGGGCATGACCTCGTCCAGGACCACATACCGCCAGCTCACCCTCTCCTGGGGAATCATTCCCGCCCTGGTCCAGGCCTGCGACTCCATCATGCTCATCGAGCAGCTGGCCTCCGAGTTCCTGGTGCGCGCGGGACTCGCCGCCAAGGGCGACGTGGCCTTCATCACCTGCGGGCTCCCGCTGCAGACGAGCGGCACCACCAACCTCATCAAGCTCCTGGACATCGGCGAGACGGCCTGAGGGAGGCGCGGCCGCCTCCAGCGACCATGCCTGAAACCACGCCCTTGCGCCTGCGGCCCGGCCGGGCGCAAGCCCCTTCGCCCCTGCGGCCGGCCGGGCCGCTCAGGCGTCCCCGGAATTTTTCGGGGCCGGCCCCGCGCGGCCGGGAGCATCCGGAGAGCGCCCCGCGCGGCCGGGCACGGCAGGGGAATTCCTCGCGCGGCAGGCAATTCTGAGAATTCCTTGCGGAGCTTCGGATATCCTGAACGGTCCCCCCGCCCCGGACCGGTTCCGCAGGTCAAGCCCCCCGGGACAGTCCGGGGCGGGCCTGCGGCGCCGGCCCTGCCCGTCGGAAGGTTCCCCGCGCGCGGCGTGATCAATAGCTTGCTAATACGTGTGAAGGCGGCGGCCGGCGGCCGCCTAGGTTCAGGGTCTCTCCCGCCGGAACCGAGGCGCGGCGGGGAGGCGCCCTCCGGGCTTTCGGAAATATCCCGGCGGCCTGAGCCCGGGGTTCGGCTACGACCCGCCGGCCCTCTGGCGAAGTTCCCGGCCGGCCTTCAGCATGCCGGCTTCCCGCCGGGGCTCAGGCCGGGAATTCCCCTCCCGGACTTGCGGGACAGTTCCGGACAGGGGCAGCCGGTGGCGGCCTATGATTTGCGGTTTTCTTGTTAGGGGCCACAGTTCAAGGAAAACTGCAGAATGTTGCGCTCCCGTCCTTAAGGTAAGCAGTTTTCCTCAAGAGTTTGCTCCGCTTCCCTTTAATTTTGCGGCCCGGGATTTGCTAAGCCTGTCCTCGCGGGATGATCAGCGCCTGAACTCGCCTTGCCTCCAGGCCTATCTCCCTCCCGACCCCCCAAAGCCGATTCCGCCGCTTCCGCGGCGGCGTCTTCCGGAGCCATCCGCCCCGGAAGCCCGTCTGATCCGCGTGTTCCGCAGGGCTCCGCTCCGAGTCGTCCCCGCCTCGGCGGAGCTCCCCCCCATGGCCGCAAGGCCCGGAAGGGGCGGCGCGAGTCCCGATTACAGCCGCAGGGAGGATTTTCCGATAAGAACTAGGGGAGGGCCGCCCTTCGCGCGAAGCCCGCGCCGTCTTGAGGCCTCACGGAAAGACCCATGACCGAAAAAAGCAAGAGAGCTAAGGTTTTCGTCCAGTCGCCCTGCCCCGATCTGACGGTACACGTGAGGGTGACCCCTCCGGACAGCCTGGCGGAGGTGAGAATCTCGCCCGAGGGCACGGCCCTGGAGATCAAGGTGTTGCCGCGCGGCAGGACCGTTGAGGTCCGCGTGACCCCGGCGGCCGACGACGCGGACGACGAGGACGCCCCTTCCGCCGAGCCGCGCCCCCCGGCGGGCCCGCCCGGCGGCCTCACTTCCTTCCCTGCGGCGCCGGCGGGGGCGGAAGCCACGTTCACGGGGCTGGCGGCCGCGGTCATCGACCCGGAGGTCGACCTCAGCTCCTTGGAAGCCAGCGACGCCTCTTTTCAGGGGGTAGTCCCGGAGGTTTTCTCGGATCCGCTTTCGGATCCGGAGGCCGAGGACTTCAGGGAAGCCTTTGGAGGCTCGGCGGGGGAGCGGGCCCCGGATCCCGTCGGGGACAGGCGGCCCTCCGCCTCGTTCACGGCCGAGGTCCCTCCAGAGGAGGACTCCTCCTTCCCCCTGGCCGCGGCCCCCTTGGCTCAGTCCGGCGAGGCTGCCCCGGAACCCGTGGAGCTGCGCAAGCTCCCCCGTCTGATAGACATCGCGCAAAAGGCCGATGACGTCGGACAGGTCCTGGACGATGCGGCCCTGGCTTTTTTCGAAGGGGCCCCTGGGCCCGCAGGCGAAGGCCACGTGACTGTTGCGGCGCTGGAGGACAACGCGGACCTGGCCTCCCCTGAGCCGGACCTGCCTGCCCGGGATGTCGGAGCCCCCCCGTCCGCGCCTGCCTTGGACTCCGCGGCGCGGGCCTTCATCGAAGGCCGGTCCGCGCCTCAGATCGGGACCTCCCTGCCGATCGAGGCGGACCTGCCGCCGGAGGAAGATAAGGCGGCGGCCCCTGAAGGGAAGCCGGCGGCCATTTCAGCTGAGCCTGCCGAGGCTTTTCCGGTTGAGCCTGCCGAGGCTTTTCCAGCCGAGACGGCCCCTGCAGCAGTTTCCTCTGAAGCCGGGCCTGAAGCCATTTTCGAGGAACCGGCGCCGGAAACCGCCGCAAAGGCGGTGACCCCTGAGCCAGTCTCCGATGAACCCGGGCCTGAAGCCATTTCCGAGGAACCGGCGCCGGAAACCGCCGCAAAGGCGGTGGCCCCTGAGCCAGTCTCCGATGAACCCGGGCCTGAAGCGGTTTACGCGGAACCCGCGCATAAAATCCCCGTTAGGGAGATAGCCCTTGACCCTGTCTCAGGTGAAGCAGGGCCTGAAAAGTTTTCCGATGAAGCCGGGCCTGAAACGGCTTCATATAAAGCCGGGCCTGAAGCCTACTTAGGAGATGCAGGGCCTGATGCGGTTTCCGCCGGAACCGGAATTACAATCTCCCCTAGGGTGGTAGCTCTTGAGCCTGTCTCCGATGAAGCCGGGCCTGAACCCGCCGCCGGGGAACCCTTGCCTGAAGCCTTCCCTGTAGTGACAACCCTTGAGCCCGCTTTCGACGAAGCCGCGCCTGAAGCCGCTTCCGAAGAAGCCGCGCCTGAAGCAGCTCCCGCTGAAGTCCTGCCTGATAAGGCTTTCAGTGAAGCCGCTTCCGCTGAAGCCGCTCCTGGAACACCCATCAAGGTAATTGCCCTTGAGCCCGCCGATGATGAAGACGGGCCAGGAGTCGCCTCAGACGCCGCCGCTCCAGAGCCGATTTCCGACGGCGGGAGTCTCCTGGCGGCAGTTGACGGACAGGCTGAAGGTTCCCTGGCCTCAGGCCGCAGGGCCACGGTGGAACTCGAGCCCGCGCCTGACGATGTCCATGCGACCCCTGCGGCCGAGGCTCAGGCGAAAGCCCTCTTGCGGCTCCTGGCCGACTCAGGACAGGGCGCGGCGGGAGAGGGGCAGGCGGCCGTGACCGTAGCGGCCGAATACGAGGAGGCCGGAACTGGAGGAAATTTCCTGGATTTCATACCGCAGACGGAATCCCCGCAGCTTCCTGTGGTGGAGATCCCTGAGGCGCCCGGCCCGGTGGACATCCCCGGGGTGGCCCCTGCCGCACCCTCCGAGCCTTGGGGAGGCGCGCCTACGCCTTTCGCGACAGCATCGCCTCCGTCCGATGCGGCGGGACCTCGTTCCCGCCCAACGGTCATCGCTCTGGACGAGGAAGCGGTCGAGCCCGCAGGCGAGGGCTGGGACCGGTCCGGTGAGGCGCGGCTCTCTGCGGCGCCGTCACGGGAGCCGGAGCCCGCAGAATCCAAAACCGCAGAGCCCGAAGCCGCAGAGCCGGAGCCCGCAGAGCCGGAGCCAGCAGAGCCGGAAGCCGCAGAGCCGGAACCTGACGTTAAGGCCGCATTGAGGGCCGCCGCTCCGCCCCAGGTCGACATCACTTCACATATCTCGGAGTACGATGCGGATTTCGATCCCCCCGACCTGGAGGAAAATTCCCCTGCCTTTGTTGCCTCCGGGCTTGCTCCGTCCGCGGAAAAGGGCCTTGAGCCCCTGCCGTCTGGGCCTGGGGCGCCTGAGGGCGAAGACTCAGCTTTGGCCGCCCCGCAGCCAGGGTCTTCCGGGGCCGCGGCGGGCCTGGAAGCGGAAGCTCCTTCCTTCCTGGAGGGCGAGGAGTTTGGGGAGCCTGTCCCTTCCGTTCCCGTCAAGAACGGACCTGACGTGTCCATCGTGAGCTCGCCGGCCGGCCCGGCTTTTCCGTGGGCGGCCGCGCCTGAGGGAAGGGAAACCCTGCCCCCGGCCGAGTCCCCTCCCGAGATCATAGGCGCCTCGCCTCAGGAAGGCCCCTCCGGCGGCCCGTCCCGGGACGATGCCTTTTCCGGTTTGGGCCCGGTCGTTCCGGCGGGCGCCCTGGACTCGCTGGAGAGCCTGGATGACTCTCCCTTGGACCCGGAACCCGCGCCCGCGCCCGAACCCGTCTACCCAGCGGCCATGGAAAGCCTGGACGGGGAGTTGCCGTCCGAGCCAGGGCCCGCCGAGGTTGACGGTCTTGCGGCGGCTTCCGCCAGCGCCATGGTCGGGCTGGCGGCCTCGCCGCCGGAGGAGACCGGCGGGGCTTCAGCTGGGGAAGCAGGGCCGGCCCCTTCCGGTTTCGGAGACGCCGAAGCTGCTTCCGAAGCCGACGTCGCGGCCGAAGCGGCTTCCGAAGCCGACGTCGCGGCCGAGGCGGCTTCCGAAGCCGATGTCGCGGCTTCCGAGGAGCCCTCTCCCGCGTCGTCTCCCGACGGCGGCGAGGCGCCCGCTTCCGAGGGGCCTGCCCCCGGCCATGCCGCCTCGCTGTGGAAAGACGGGGCCCAACGGGCACGGGCCCGCGCCCCGGAGCCAGCTCCCCCGGCTTCCCGGTCGGCCGAGAGCGACTTTTTGGAGTCCAATACCAATTACGTGGGGGCCGACACCTCCTCCCTGGTGGATCCTGGCACAGGCGGGGGCGGCGGCGAGGAGGCGCCTCCTTTCGAGCGGAGGCCTGCGGGCTCCACTGTGGAGACCCCCTACTCGTCAGGCCCCTCCGGACAGAAGCAGCTTCCCGAGACCTCCACCGCCGTCATCGTGAACTATCTGGATGACAAGGATGACGGCATGTTCGCCGCTGACATGGATGCCCCCGAGCTCGGGGCCGAGGATGACATGGACATCGATCTCCTGGAGATCCCGACGCCCGCCCCCTTTCTTGCCAAGCCCATGACCCCGGTCCCGAAGGCGCCCAGGTGACGGCGGCGCGCCCCACATACGCCGGCGCGGGCGCCTCCAGGGCTGCGGCGCCTGTCCTGCTTTTGGCCGCGTGCGCCGCGGCCCTCGCGGCGGCCTTCGCGGCCGCTCCCGCCGCGGCCCAGATGAACCCCAACCGCGAGCTCACCGTGGCCGAGGTGCGCGCCGCGCTCGAGTGGAAGATAGCCAGGGGCGGGAACTACCAGACCATCTGGAACACCGGCTACGAGTACTTCCGCCGCCACCTGCGCAACCAGGACACGGCTGAGGTGATCTTCCTGGCGTTCAGGGCGGTGCGCGGCAACAACGACGAGCAGCAGAGGGCCGTCACCCAGGCGGCGATCTACTGGCAGAAGATCCACGACTACGGCATCACCAACGTGCCCGTGGGCATAGACAACTCCGTGCGGGAAACCGTGCCCGCCCCGAGGAGGGGCCGCGAGGGCACCCTTAAGATGGCCCGTCCCAAAGGCGGCCCCGTGCCCATGCGGGACAGCGAGGCCACCATGGCCCGCAGGGCGGAGCCCAGGCGGAGGCTGAACGGCGACTTGGAGAACCCCTGGCCCGGCCGCTATTACTCCGGGGTCTACCCGCCCTGACCCGCTTGCCCCCCCGCTTTCTGCGGCGGAAATTCAAGGCCCTGCGGATCGCTTCCGCAGGGCCGCGGCCGCTTCCGGGCGGCCGGAACCCGGCACCCGGGGTCCGGCCGCCCGCGCGCGTTTCGGAGGGACTCGGCCTGCTCCGGCGGCCGCATTGAAGAAAGGGCGCGCCTGCCGGCCCTGCGAAAGGGCGCTTGCGCCGACCGGCTTGCCGGAAGGCCGCGCGCGCCTGCCGTCTTGTCAAAAGGGAGCGCATCCATGTATCCTTGGCTCGCCTGACTCGGCAGGGGCCGGAGGCAAGGCTTTCAGGCGGCTTTCCGCAGAGCCTCATGGCCGGCCTCTCCCCAGGGCCCCGCGCGGCAGGCCTCAGGCCGTTATCGCGCGCGGCTCAGGCGCGCCAGTCGCCTGGGGGAGTCGCCCCAGGCGCGCCAGTCTCGCCCTAGCGGCCGGAAGGCATGGAGCGGAAAAGTGCTTTACGACGTGATAGTCGTCGGAGGCGGGCACGCCGGCATCGAGGCCGCGCTGGCCTCGGCCCGCATGGGCGCCAGGACACTGCTTGCGACCCTGAGGGAGGACACCGTGGGCGTGCTCTCCTGTAACCCGGCCTTCGGGGGGCCGGCTAAGGGAGGGCTCTTGCGCGAGGTAGACGCCTTGGGGGGATGGGCCCCCAGGGGAGCGGACATGGCGGCGGTGCAGTGCCGCGTTCTGGGGGAGTCCAAGGGGCCGGCGGCCCGGGCCACCCGGAACCTCGTCGACCGCGCCCTGTACGCTAAGCTGTCCCAGGAGTTCGTAAGGGACTCCCCGAACCTCTCCCTCGCGGCCGGAGAGGCCGCGGGGGTGGAAGCGCCGGGCGGCAGGGCGGCGGGGATGCTGCTTGCGGACGGGCGCCGCTTCAGGTGCGGGGCCGTTGTCCTCACCGGAGGGACATTCTGGAACGGGGTCATTTACCGGGGCCTTTCGCCCGCCCCGGGCGGCCGCGCGGGAGAGCTTCCCGCCACTCTCCTCAAGGGGCCGCTCACGGCCCTGGGGCATTCCCTGAGGAGGCTTTCCACCAGCACCGCGCCCAGGCTCGTCGCCTCCACGGTTAACCTCCGCGGCCTGGAGGAGCAGCCCGGGGACCCTGAGGCCAGGCCCTTCTCGGTCCTGAACCGGTCCCCCCGGAACCTCGTCTCGTGCCATATCACCTGGACCACGCCCGAGACCCACCGCATCGTGCGCGAGAACATCCGCGGCTCGATGATCTACTCGGAGGACCCGGTCTCGACGGGGCCACGCTACTGCCCTTCGCTGGAGGACAAGGTGGCCCGCTATCCCGACAGGGAGCGGCACATGGTGTTCCTGGAACCGGACGGGCCGGAACTCGTCTACCCGGGGGGGCTGCCCACGGGCCTGGCGCCGGAGGCGCAGGAAGCCGCCCTGCGCACCGTCAAGGGCCTGGAGAACGTCCGGATCGCGCGGCCCGGCTATGCCATCGAGTACGACTTCTCCGACCCCAGGGATCTCTCCCCTTCCCTGGAGTCGCTCCGGGTCCAGGGACTGTTTTTCGCGGGCCAGGTGAACGGCACCAGCGGCTACGAGGAGGCGGCGGCCCAGGGAATCTGGGCGGGGGCCATGGCCGCCGTGCGCGCGGGAGGGGGCGAGCCTTTCAGGCTGGGGCGCGGCGAGGCCCTCACGGGGGTCATGCTTGACGACCTGACCGTGCTGGGGGTTTCGGAGCCTTACAGGATGTTCACCGGCAGGGCCGAGTGGCGCCTTCTGCTCCGCGAGGACAACGCGGACCTGAGGCTCTCTCCCGTGGCCGCCCGCCTGGGGCTTCTGGACTCCGAGCGCGCAAGGCTCTGCCGGGAGAAGCTGGCGGAGCTGGAAAGGGGGCGCGCGGCCCTGGCGGCGGCGCGGGTGACCCCTGAGGATGCCCTCCGGGTCATGCGGGAGTTCGGGGTGCCGGAAAGGGACGCCGCCGCGGCGGAACCCGTGTGCGCCGAGGAATACCTCAGGCGCCCGCGGGTCAGGCTCGCGCACCTGGAGCCGTTTTTGCCGGCCCTCAGGGGCCTGGGCGCGGGCGCCCGGCTGACCCTGGAGACCGAAGTCAAGTACGAGGGCTACATCAGGCGTCAGCAGGAGGAAGTGGAAAGGCTCCGCCGCCTGGAATCCAGCGCCATTCCCAAGGATCTGGATTTTTCCGCGGTTCCGGGCCTCTCGCGCGAGGCGGCCGAGAACCTGGCCGCCCACAGGCCCTCCACCCTGGGTCAGGCGGGGAGGTTGCGCGGCATAACCCCGGCGGCCGTCTCCGCGCTCGCGGTGCACGTGAAAAAACGGCAGGCCCTGGATCTGGGGCGGTGACGCGAGCCAGGCCGGCGGCGGGGCGGCGCCGGGGAG
Organism: Deltaproteobacteria bacterium; assembly: GCA_031288415.1. Lineage (GTDB taxonomy): Bacteria > Desulfobacterota > Desulfarculia > Adiutricales > Adiutricaceae > JAIRZX01. The sequence continues at coordinate 18,809 of JAITRL010000110.1, forward strand.
CCGTGAAAGGCCGGGCGACGCGAGGCGTCCGCGGCATCTGGCCGCCGCAGGGAGTAAGCCGGGCCGCCGGCGATGCGCCTGAGGAACCCGGGAGCCGTACGGCTTCAGGAGCGCCGGAGCCTGGAAACCTGAAAAGGCCCTTCTTCCCTGAAGCCGGGAAGAAGGGCCTTGGAATTTCCGGGGGGATGCGTTTTATGGGCGGCGCGCAGGGCAGGAGTCCCCTGCGGCGTGAGGCTCCGGAAAAGCGGGCCGCGGCCTCATTCTCGGGGGCGAGGAATCTTTCCTGAAGCGGCACGGCCTTTCCTGAAGCGGCACGGCCTTTCCTGGAGCGGCACGGGATTCTCCCGGAAAGGGGGCGCGAGCCGGGGCAGGGATTATCAGGACCCGTCCGGGCGTAGGCTGTGGCGGGTCCTCAGGAGGCGGCCGGAGCCTGTCCCTCCTCCGGCCTGACGTTTTCCAGGCCGGGCCGTGTTTTTCAGGGGACAGGCCGATTTTTTTTCGGGCCCGGGCCGGTTTTTTTCCGGGCCCGGGTGATTTTTTTTCGGGTCAGGGCGTTTTTTTTTGGGTCAGGGCGGGTTTTTTTCGGGCCAGGGGTGCCTGTTTTTCCAGCTTTCTGAAAGAGGCGCCGCAAAAGTCCCCGGGTTTCGCGCAAGGCCGCGGCAGCGCAAGGGTGAAGCGCCCTTCGAGCGGGGCTTGAGAAAGAGCCGCGGCGGGGCGGCGGCTTCGCCCGTTCCCGCCCCGCGGCTAATCCCGCCTGATCAGGCAAGATTCGCCTGGGAAGCTCGAGCAAGTTTCAGCGAAGTTCCTCAATCGCCTGAAGAACGCCTGGGAAGTCACGCGCAGGATCCCTCGCAAGGCCCCGCAGGGTAACCTCGCGCGCCGCGCAGGAATGCTCGCGTGTCGCGTTATGGTAAATTAACTAGCAATATTAAGTAGTTAGCCTTATATTATTTGAGGCGTCAGCCGATGCGAAAAGAGTGAAGGGGTGGGTTTTTTCCGTGCAGAAGGCCGGGGCGACATGAATTTCCGGCCAGCGGGGTGAACTAAGATGCTGAATTACGCCACGCCCTTGGGCGGACTGAACATCAAGGCCGGGAGCCTCTACGGGGGGCCGGTCGTGAACAGGGTGCAGCACAGGCTCGAGAACAGCGTCCTGAAGATCGAGACCCAGAAGCCGGGCTCCGAGGCCGCTTACTCCAAGACCGCGACCGACGGCAAGAGCACCCTCGCCAAGACCTTCGCGGCATCGCTCCTGGCCAACATCCTCGCCGCCGACAGGGCCGCCGACGAGAAGAGCCGCCATTCCGAGGAGGAGTCCGCCGCCCTTGTCAAGTCCGTGGCGGGCTTAGTGGGGGAGGTCAAGGAGAGCTTCGGGGACGCCGAGGCCAACCGCCTCATGGCGAATCTCCTGCTCGCGACCGACGGGGCCGTATCCGAGAACAGGATCGCGGGCACGATAGCGGATTTCCTGGCCAAGCTCAAGGAGCAGGCCTTAGGCGACCTGAGGTCGCCCGCCTCCGGCGAGGAGACCCTGGAGAAGGCCAAAGAGCTCCTGGACAGCGTTTACGCGGCGGTGGATTACCTCAACAACGGGGACGGCGAGGGGGAGGAGGGCGGTTCCCTGACCGCCGCCCTCAACGGTTACTTCGGCAAGTCCAGGATAGACGAGGAGCTCAAGAGCTTCACCTACGACCTCAAGTGGATTTCCGCGGCCGAAGCCGCGGCGGAGGCCGCCGCCGCGGCGGCTGAAGCGGCTGAGGGATCGGCGGAGGCCGCTTTAGCGGCCCGGCCGGAGCTCTACGTCCTCAAGTCAGAGTTGGGCCAGGCGACCGTCGACGCCGCCGTGTCTTACCTGACCGAAGAGCTGGCGGCGAAGGCGGCCGCAGGCATCCTCGCGGATCTCCGGGAGGATGAGGATCTGCTTGAGGCGGTCGACAAGGTGCGCGAGCGCCTGGAGGCCATGGACAGGGCGGCGGACGAGGCCGCCGGGGAGTCCGGGGCCGGCGCCGCGGCGATCGCGGTGACTCTGGCCGCCTCCGAGGCTTCGGGCGACGAGGGCGCGGCCGGCTACACCCTGTCAGAGTCCGCGGCCAGGGCCGCGGTTCAGGGAGCGGCGGCGGCCGCCGCGAAGTCAGCCTCCAAAAAGGATGCCTTCGACGAGTACCTCCGGACGACCATGACCATGGAGCTCAACCGGGCCGTCAAGGAAGACGCGAGGCTCGCCGAGCGCCTCCAAAAGCTCGTCAGCCTCCAGACCGGCTTGGAGCTTCTCGCCGCCTCATCCATTTCCATCGGAAGCTGGCCGGGCCTCGGCGTGGTCCATTCGACGGGGTTCTCCGTGTCCGTGGGCTGGAAGCGCGAGTTTTCGGTCTCCGTGGACGATGAAGGCAAGGTCAAGGCCGGCATGAGCGAGTCAGTCCAGTTCAGCGCCTCCTTCACCTCCACGACAGTCGTGGGAGTGGGCTTTGGCTACGGGTCCGGCGCGGCGGCCGTCGGCGCCGCCCTCACGGCCGCGGCGAGCCTCGATCTCGCCAAAAGCCTCGAGCAGAGTTACTCCCAGGCGAGGATAGGGGCCAACCGGGCGGGAACGCCGACCGTCAGGTCTTTCCTCCTGAGCAAGCACGTCTGACCGCCGCTTGAGAGGGGCCCCGGACAGCCCTTCCCTGAATCCGCAAGGGCCCCTCAAGGGCTGCATGAAGCGTCAAGGCCTTCCCGAACCCCATGACAGGAGGGGCTCCGGGGAGGTTTTTCCCGTTTCAGGGCCATGTTTCCGGCGCCTGCCCGCGGCAGGGCTCCAGGAGGAGGCGTACGGGCGCGGTTTTCCGCGCGCCTTTTGCCGAGGGCGGGGCCCTCCGGGGGCCGTAAGGAGGAGTCCCGCGCCGGGCGCGGGAGCTGCCTCAGGCTCAACGGAAAACCATTAAGAGCCGCCCGCGAGCGTCCCCGGAAGAGAGCCGCCCGCAAGCGTCCCCGGAAGAGAGCCGGCCGCAAGCGGCCGGCCGCCGTAAAGGGGCAGGTCGCGGCCGGAGGCGCAGAGCCGGCCGCAAGTGAATTTTTTACCTGAGGCCTGGCCGCAGATGCCCCGCCAGAGGGAAACAAGGCGGAGCCGCCGCGAGCCGCTCCCTTTCTTTAAGGGAGATGTCCGGCCGGGGCAGGGGGAACCCTGAGGCTCGCGGGGGAAAAGTTGATGCCCGCGCGGGCCTCAGGGCGAAGCCGGATTTCATGCGGCTTCGGAAAAGGGGCAGAACGGATGGCGCATGGGCCGCGGCGGGGCAAAGGAGCCGCGGAGCGGCGGCAAATGAGCGCGGCGTAGCGGCGGCGGGGGGCGGCGGGAATGACAGGGGGGAGGCCAAGAGCCGGAAGCGCCGGAAACGGCGAAAGTGGCGGCAAACGGCGGGGATGGGCAACGGCCGGCGGGCGGCGGACAAGGCCTGAAAGGAGCCCCGAGGCGCCTGAGGGAAAATCGTAAATGATTGACGGTTCCTGCGGCCGCCGGGAAAAACGGCCGATCCCCGCGAGGGGCGGTTCCGGGAAAGGCAGGCCGGATCCGGCGCCTGGAGGTCGGCTTTCCGGCGCGGCGGCAAGGTCACGGCCAGGCGGAGAGGAAAACCTTCGCGGTCAAGCGGGGCCGCGCATGCGCGAGCCGGCCCGCGCGGAAGCCGCGGAGTCCGCCGGCCCGCCGGGGCCTGCCTGCCACATCCTTTTAATACAGGCGCCGCGAGCCGAGGAGGCCGGCTCAGGGGGGCGACGGCAGGCGACTGACAGAAAGAGCCGCCGACAGAGCGTCCCTGAAGGCGGCGGCGTCTCTTCGGGGCGCGCGCGCCTCCCGCCGGGGGAGGCGGAGCGCGCCTGCGGCCCTCGCGGCGCCGCGGCGCGCGGAGAGCGGCCGGACAGCGCCATAGGGAGGGAGGCCTGGCGGCGGGGGGGCCGTTCGCGTCGCGGGAAGGATGCGGCTTTTGCAGGCGCACAGCGCAACGTATTAAACGGGGCCTGCGGCCGGGGCCGCGCGGACTCGCGGCGGGGGGCCGTTCGCGTCGCGGGAAGGATGCGGCTTTTGCAGGCGGACAGCGCATCCTTATTAAACTGGGCCTGCGGCCGGGGCCGCGCGGTTGCGCGGCGGGGGGCCGGGCGCGACAGGCCTCAGCGGAACGCTTGAGGGCGGCCGCCGGGCCAGGCGCCGGCGCAGGGGAGGGGATCGCGCCTCAGGCGCCTCCTGGCGCGCGCAAGGATACCCGGCCGGAGCGCGGCCGGCATCGGCCGGCGTCTCAGGCAGGAAAGGCCGCGGCGGGAGCGCTTCGGTAAACCGATCCTGCCTGAGGGGCCGCGCAAGGGAATCCGCGCCGTTTACGCCGCATGCCCAGGGAACGGGGCCCCGGCCCGCGCGTTCCGCGCGGGAGGCCGGGAGACGGGGTTTCCCCTGCCGCGCGGCGTAAAGGATACGAGGCTGCCACGCGGCCCAGGGCCCGGGAAGGCTCGGCGCGGCAGCCGGCCCGGGCGGCGCGCGGGAACGGCGGGAGAGGCGGGCGCGGGGCAGGGCCCCGCTCTCACGGCCCGGACGTTTTCGGCGGGCGGGGCATGGGAGCGGGCCGCGCCCGAAAGTCACGCGCCGGGCTGACGAAGAAGCCTGAAAAGCCTTGCCTAGCCTGAAAAGACGCGGGGAACGCGGACGGCCCGGCTGCGGGCCGGCGCGCGGAAAAGAGAGGCGCGGCTTCAAATCAGGGGAGCGAGGCATTATACTTCCTGTGACCCGGAAGGGAGGGGGCCCCCGATCCCCCGTGCCCCGCAGGGCGGCGCAGGGCCGCGGGCGCGTGATCCGGGAGGCAAGGACAGGGCCGGGCATGGAAATAATCCTCTTCGAGCCGGAGATACCGCCCAACACCGGCAACATAGCCAGGCTCTCGGCAGGGCTTGGCATAAGGCTCCATCTGGTCGAGCCGCTGGGGTTCTCGATCGCCGACAAGGACCTCAAACGGGCCGGGCTGGATTACTGGCCCTACGTGGATCTGCGCGTGTGGCCGGACTGGAAGAGCTTCAGGGACGGCTGGGAGGGAGGGAGGATCATAGCGGCCTCGGCAAGGCGGGGGGAACACTATTCCCTGTACGCCGCCGAGGAGGGCGACGGGCTCCTTTTCGGACCGGAGACGAGGGGGCTGCCGGAGAGCGTCGCCGAAGAGGCTGACAGGGTATACCGCATACCTCTCAGGGAGGGGGTGCGGAGCCTCAACCTCGCAACCACGGTGGGATTCTTCCTGGGAATGGCCCTCCCTCGGCTGCGGGCCGCGGAAGGGCTTGCCGGCTAGGCGCGGAGGATCTTTCCCCCCGCGCGCCGGAAGGCGCGAAGTTCCAAGGGGATCCTCTGACCCTTGAAAGAGCGGCTTTTCCGCGGCAGAGAGGCGGCCGGCCCGGAACGGCCTCTGCCCGAGACCGGCGATGCGGCTTTCAGGCCTGCCGCGCCGGCGATGCGGCCGAGGGTTTCCGGACAGGCGCGGGGCCTGGAAGAGAGCGGCGCGCGCCTTCTGAGACAGGGCGAGCCGGCAAGGCGGCGATTCTTTGATCGGCGGCATGCCCGGCGCGGGCGACGGGGCTTCCCTCCCGCCGCGCGCCGGCGGGGCGGCAAAGTTCCGGGGATACCCGCTTGCCGGAGCGGGCATTATTTCCGGGCGAAGAGGCGGCCGCCTCGAGCCGTGCCGCCGGGGACAAGAGGGCCGTTCGCCTGATCCGCGCCGCCTGCGGGAAAAGGCGGCGGCCCTGCGCGGGAAAACCCCCGGCCCGGAAAAACGGGCCGGAGGAAGATCGAAGTTCCGGCGGATCAGCTTCAGGAGAAGGCGGCCGCCTCGAGCCTGGCCGCATGGAGAAACAGGGCCGTTCGCCTGATCCGCGCCGCCTGCGGGAGAAGGCGGCGGCCCTGCGAGGGGAAACCACCGGCCAGGAAAAACGGGCCGGGGGAAGTTCAGGCGGCCCGGCCGCCGGACAGGCCAGCCGCCTTCGGCATAGCCGCGGCGGACAGGGGGGCAGGCGTATTTCCCCTTGCCGGGCCCTGAGAGGGCAACGGCCTTGAGCGGGGCCGCGGCGGACCGGAGGACTGCGGTTTGTCCCGCGCCGCGAGCGGAAGAAGCCGGCGGGCTTGTCCGGGAAGGGAACCGGGGAGGCAGGGCCCGGAGGGCGTTCAGGCCGAGGCGCCGCCGTACATGGCAACGGCCTTCAAAACGCGCGGACTCCTTTCAGGGGAAGGCGATCCTTCTCAGCGGGCGGGCGAAGCCCTCCCGGCGGATGGCCGGGACCCTGCCTTAAGGCGGCGGACTTGAGAAAGTCATGTCTCCTGCATGGAAGGGCTTCAAGCAGGCGGCTTCGCGGCGCGGCTTGCGCACGGCGATTCGCGGGCTCGAAGGGCGTCTGCCGCCGCTCAAGCGCCCGCGCGAAAGGAGGCTGCCGCCGCTCAAGCGCCCGCGCGAAAGGAGGCAGCCGCCGTTCAAGCGCCCGCGCGAAAGGAGGATGCCGCCGCGGCAGGGCGAAAGGCCCGTGATGCCGAAGGCGGCGAAAGGCTCGGACGGCGGGGCTTGACTGAAGCGGAATGCCGGCTGAGGCGGAAGTTCGGGCCGGCAGGCGGGCCCCTGCGGAAAATCTTACGGGTCACGGCCCGCCGGATGCCTCCCTCCGGCGCGGCGCCTTCGGCGCCTGACTTTCAGGCCGGCCGTAAGGCCTTACGGCCGGCGGGCGGAAACGGCAGAAACGACAAAGGCGCGCCCCGCGGCGGGAGGCGGGCCGCCTGTCCGCCGGCGGCGAAGCCTCGAAACATGACGGCTGAGGCGAGGCGAGGGGAGCGGACGGCCGCGGGGGCGGAGAAAAGCCGGGACGGCGGTTTACCGGCAGGCTGCCCCGGCGGAAACGCGACCTGATTTTCAGGGAGGCGGGCCGGCCGGCCCCTTGGGGAGGCAGCGGAAGTCCCTGCGGGGGGGCGGCCATCCGGGCGGCGGGAAAGAGGCGCGGAGCATGCGGGAAAACACAAGCAGGACAAGGGATTCAGAGAGGCCCGCAGGCCGGCGCCGGAGGCGGGGGGGAGCGCCCGCCCCCCCGGCGGCCGGAGGAAGGCCGGCGCCTCTGAAGAAGGCGCCCATGCCCGCGCAGGGCCATGCGAGCGGGGAGGGTTCAGGGAAGGGGCCGGGCGTGAACGGCGGGCGGGGGCCGTCGGCCGCCGCGGCCTTGACGGGCGCCGGAAAAGGAAAGGGCCGCAGGCCGCCCCGGAGTTATCGAGCCTCGCAAATGCGTTTGCCTTAAGGGTTTTGAGGCTAAGGGAGGGGATCGAGGCGGCGCCCGCGGGAAAGCCGGCGGAAGGCGGCGGGAAGGGCGCGCCGCGCGGGAGGCGTTCAGGGGTTCATGCGGGGGCATGGCAAGCAGCACCGAAATTTCAAACCAGCGAAAGAATGGGTGCAACAGGGCGGCTCCCTTAAGGAGGGGCGCAGGAGCGGCGAAGGAGGATTTCAAGGCGGCGAGGGACCGGATAATCGCCTGTCAGGCGGCGGGCTGTTTAACTAAAACCCTTACAGCAAAAGGTTATCCGGATACGGCGGAACGGGAGGGAAGACCTTCGCGGGAGGGGCGCCGCCTGCCGCGCGCCGGCGGCGCCGGGGCAAAACCGGCCTGGAAATGCGGCCCCGCAAATAAGGATAGAGAAAGCGGGCGCGGACTCGCGAGGAGCCTCATGAAGGATTCGACGCGAAATTTTTCCGCTTTGGTCGAAAAAAACTTCAAAAACTCTTGCATACCGAAAAAGTTATGTGCGATAATTCACGCGTCGGGAGAAAGCGTCCCCGCTCGGCAAAGAGATCGCCGCGGCAGGATCAGGGCGCGGAAGGCGCCTGCCGCTGATGTAGCGGCGTTTGACGGGGCGTTCCCGGCCGGAACATCAGGCGAGGACCGGCAGCCCGTAGGAGGCGCCGCCGGGAAGCCAGCGGCCGCGGGAAGCATACGGAGCCGGATCGGCTGCCGGCTGCTGCCGGGACTTGACGCCGCGGCCTTCGGGCGACGCGCGCCGCCATGTCGGGCTCGCCGCCGCGGACGAAGCTCAGACACACATACCGGAGGCGCCGCGCCGCCGGACGCCTCCTTGCCCTGCCGGGCGAGGCGGGCGGATTCCGCCGCCCTGGCCGCAAAGTCAGAGCCGGCAAAATTCAAAGAGGATAACCATGACCATGGACAGCCTGTATCCCGGCAACGAAGAGTTTGCCGCCGTCCCGGCCGCCGTCCAGGAAGAAAAGAGCCTGGAGGGAGCCGAGGGCGACGGGGTGACGGAGGAAGCCGCGCTCAAGCCCAAGCGAGTCCGTAAGCCTTCCGCCCGCAAGCCGGCCTCGTCCGCCGCTAAGCCGGCCGCCGCCCGCAAGCCCGCCGCCCGTAAGCCCGCCGCGGCCCGCAAGCCCGCCGCGGCCCGCAAGCCGGCCGCCCGCAAGCCCGCCGCGGCCCGCAAGCCCG
>JAITRL010000148.1 GCA_031288415.1 Deltaproteobacteria bacterium
GCCGTCCCCATGCCCCAGGACCATGCCCTGGCCACGGTGAACAGGCTCCTGGCCAAGTCCGACGGCGATCTTGACTTCGCAAGACCAGCCCGGGAACTCGCGTCCCTGGTGTGCGGATGCGACCCCTGGCCTGGCGCCCGCTGCACCCTGGACGGCCGGCTGGTCAAGCTCTTCCGGGCGACCGCCGCCCCCGGAAGCGCCCCGCCGGGCGAGGCCTTGCCCCTGGACCCGACGGGCCTTCTCCCGATAGGCACGGGGGACGGGCTTCTGCTGGCGGCCTCCCTGCAGCCCGAAGGCAGAAAACGTATGAGCGCGGAGGAGTTCGCGCGGGGCTACAGGCCGAAAAGGTTTTCCGGCGCGGCTAGCTGAAACGCGCGGCCCGGCCTCCAGAGTTAGATTGGCCCCAAGAGACGGCCCGGCCTCCAGAGATAGTTTGGCCTCCAGGGATGACGGCCCGGCCTGTCAGGAACATGAAGCCTGCTGAGCGATCCTGCCGCTCTCTGACCGCTTCCGGCTCCTGAAAAGCCCGACCGGTTCGTTCCGGCCGGGCCGCAGGATTTTTGCCTTGGTTTTCCGCCGTTTGCGGCCGGTGCCTCCCCGACGTTCCCCCTATCTCCGCGGAAGCCGCCGTCTCGCCGATATTCCCGTCTCCCCGATATTCCCGTCAGCCCGAACCGGGCCCGGCATGTTAAAATGACCGCGCCTTTTCCCTTCAGTGCGCCGCCCCGCTGCCCCAGAATACCCGGAAGCCTCGGCCGCCGCCCTCCCCCCCCGAGGCGGCGGCCTTTAACAAGCGTTCCCGCTCTGCCGGGACCCGCCCCGCCCTCCCTCCGCGCCCGCCGGGAACGCGCCAAGGCCTGAAGGCCAGCCGAGAAAACTCATCGCCATGGAGCCAAGCTCGATCGCCAAATTACTGGAAAGCGGCATGCTGATCGCCTTCGGGTTCGCCTGGCCGGCCAACATAGCGCACACCCTCCGGCATAAAAGCACCCTGGGCAAGAGCATCTCCTTCCTCATCATAGTCCTCGTCGGCTACCTGTTCGGGATAAGCGCCAAGATCCTGGGCAAAAGCATAAACTACGTCCTGTTCTTCTACATCCTGAACACCTTGATGGTCCTGTTCGACATCTTCCTGTATTACTACTACAGGCGCAGGGAACGCGAGAAGCTCCGCTTTCCCCAAGAGGGGTAACTTGCGCCATCAGGCCGCATCCCCCATGACTAGCTTGACTTACACGCCTTTTGCGGCCTGCGCGCCTTCCGCGGCTCCTGCGGCCCCGGAGGCCTGCGCGCCTTCTTCGGCTCCTGCGGCCCCGGAGGCCTGCGCGCCTTCCGCGGCTCCTGCTCCCGCGCCCCCGCAAAGGACTCCCGCGCCTCCTGCAGCCCAGGCGGCTCCCGTCGCTCCTGCAACCCCGGCTCCGCAAAGGGCTTCCTGGCTTCCTGCCGATGTTGTTCTTCCTCTGAGAGGCGCGGCTCCGGCCGAAGCCGAAAGCCTTCCTGCCGAGGAGGCGGGGCTCCCTGCGGCTTCCGGGCCGGCCTCCGGCTCCGCGAGCGCCCCGATAGGCCCTCGAGCTACCGGAAGCCCAGGCCCCGGCGTCTTGTGCGCCATGAGCGGCGGCGTGGACTCCAGCTGCGCGGCGCTCCTGCTCAAGCGCTCCGGGATGCGGGTGGTGGGCGCCTCCATGAAGCTCCTGGACGGCGATGCCGGCGCGGACTCCTGCGGGAGGCGCACTTGCTGCTCCTTTATGGACATCGAGGACGCCAGGTCCGTCTGCAGTAAGCTGGACCTGGACTTCATGGTCTTCAACTTCACTCGCCTCTTCTGGGAGGAAGTGGTAAGGCCCTTCCGGGACCAGTACCTTAGCGGCCTCACGCCCAACCCCTGCATTATGTGCAACCGCGCCCTGAAGTTCAGGAGGCTCAGGGAGCGGGCGCGCGTGTTGGGCTGCGGCCTCGTCGCCACCGGCCACTACGCTAGGGTGGGCTTCCGGGGCGGGCGCCACCTGCTCAAGAAGGCCAAAGACCCCGCAAAGGACCAGAGCTACGTGCTCTACGGCCTCACCCAGGAGGAACTCTCCGCCACTCTCTTCCCCCTGGGGGAGCTGGAAAAGCCCGAAGTGCGGAGGCTGGCGGCCGAGGCGGGGCTTAAGACGGCCGAAAAGCCCGAGAGCCAGGACATCTGCTTCGTTCCGGACGGCCGCTACGCGGAATTCCTCGAGAGCTTCCCTGAAGGGCCGGAGGGCCGCTGGAACTCCGGCTTCCGCTCGGCCTACGGCCCTGAGCCGGGAGGGCCCTGGGAGCCGGGCGGGCCCTGGGAGCCGGGCGGCCGCTCAATGACGGAAGGCGGCGCCGGGGAGAGCTGCCGCTCACGGGCGGAAGGCGGCGCCGGGGAGAGCCGCCGCGCTTGGGAGCCGGCCGACGCCCTGGCATCGGCTGGCGGCGACAGGTCAGAACGTCTCTCGGGTACAGCGGTCCGCTCCGCAGAAGCCCCGCGCCGCGCCGGAACGGCCGGCCTCGGCGCCGGGCCCGAAGGCCGCCACGAGGCGGAAGGGGGAGAGAAAGCCGGAGCCGGCGCTGAAGCGGGCCGGGACTCCCGCCGGCCCTCCCGCGCAGGTTGTTCCCCGCCCCTTCCGGGTCCGGGAAACATAGTGTCGCTCTCCGGAAAGATCCTGGGCAGGCACCGGGGCTTTTACCGGTACACTGTCGGCCAGCGGAAGGGACTGGGGCTCCCAGGGCCGAGCCCATCCTACGTGGTGAGGATCGAACCCGCCTCCAACACCGTGGTCGTGGGGGAGCTGAAGGATCTGCTCGCGCCGCGCGCCGTCGTGGGAGACCTCAACCTCATATCAGTCGCCCATATCTCCGGCCCCATGGAAATCAAGGTCAAGCTCCGCTACCGCCGTCCCGAGACCCCCGCGCTCCTGGAGCCGTTGCCCGGCGGGAAGGCCCTGGTGACCTTCGCGGAGCCGCAGATGGCCGTGGCCCCCGGCCAGGCGGCGGTCTTCTACGACGGCGACGTCGTGGTGGGCGGAGGGACCGTCCTGGGCACAGGCCCGCCCTGACGATCTCGGCATCGGCCGCCCTGAAGGCTTCCGGAGGCGCGGTGGGCCACGGAAGGCCTGAAAGCGGCCCCGGATGGACTCAGGAAGGCAGGGAAGCGGGTCCGGTCCGGCTCAAAAGGCCGAAAAGAGGCTCCGACCGGGCTCAGGAAGGCCGGGAAGAGGGTCCGGTCCTCGGTCCGGCTTGGGGGCGTAACGGCCCCGCACAGAGGCCGGACCAGTGAAATCTGAGCCAAAAAAAACTACAATCCCCCTCATGGGCGCAGGGCCCCCTGGCGCCGGCGGGTATTCGCAAGGACATGCCCCGCCCTGTCGCCCCGCCGCGAGCGGGGGCGCCAGCGAAAGCCCCCCGGACGGCTTCCGGGGGCAGGTGACTGGAGACGGCCGTTATGGACATGGACATCGGAGCCGCGCGGGCCAAGCGCGAGGGGCTTTCGCGAAGGCTCCTGACGCTTGGGACGGCGGCAGTAGCCTTTTCCGGGGGGGTGGACTCCACCTTCCTGCTCGCTGAATGCCAGAAGGCGCTGGGCCCGGGTACCCTCGCCGTGACCGGCCGCTCCCTGAGCTTCCCGGCGCGCGAGCTGGAGGCCGCGACGAGGTTCGCGGAGGGGCGGGGAATCCGCCACCGGGTGGTGGACTCCGAGGAGCTCGCGGAGCCCGGCTTCGCCGACAACCCGCCCGACCGCTGCTACCTGTGCAAGCGCGGCCTCTTCTCCAAGATCCGCGCCGTGGCGGATGAGGAGGGCGCCAGGTGGATCCTGGAGGCCTCCAACCTCGACGACGAGGGGGACTACAGGCCCGGGCTCAAGGCCGCGGTCGAGCTGGGGGTGCTCAGCCCTTTGCGGGAGGTCAGGCTCGCCAAGGCGGAGATCAGGGCCCTGTCCCGCGAGGCGGGCCTCCCCACCTGGGACAAGCCGTCCTTCGCGTGCCTGGCCTCGCGCTTCCCCTACGGGGAGCGCATCACCCCGGAGGCGCTCGCGCGAGTGGACCGGGCCGAGGAGTTCCTCATGTCCCTGGGAGCGCGCCAGGTGCGGGTCAGGCTCCACGAGAAAGGGACGCTGGCCAGGATCGAGACGGATGATGATGGCATGCGCCTCCTGTCCGGCCCCGCCGCGCGGGAGAGGGCGGCGGCCAAACTCAAGGAGCTGGGCTTCAAATACGTCGCGATGGATCTGGCGGGCTACCGCACCGGCAGCATGAACCTCACCCTCCCCCCCGGCGAAGACGAAGAGCAAGGAAACGGCGCCGGCAGCGCGCATAGGCAGGGCTCAGGGGGGCTCTGAAGCTCCTGGCCCCCGGACAGGCGCGGCCTGCGGCAGGGAAGCCGTCGGCGTTCCAGTGCGGCGGCCGTCGGCGTTCGGCGGCGGGAGGCCGCCGCGCCGCGCCCGCGAGGCTCCGGACTTGCCCGGGCCAGGCTGCCGGGTAGGGCGCCGGGGGCGAGGCGGCCAGCCGCCAAGAGGCCGGCCGCGGCGGCCTGGAAAGCTCATCATGCCGTCTTGGCGCCGTTCTCGGGCAACCTGCCCGCACGGAGGCGCCTTACGGCGCCCCCGCAGGGCTCAGGTCTCCTTGGCCTTTGCGGTTTCGCGCCTTTCAGCCTGCAAACGCTCCCGCAGGCGCCGCACTTCCGCGGAAGCCTGAAATTCTCCCGGGAAATGCCGCAGGCCTTGCAGGCCTGCGCTGACAGGCCGAACTGCCCGCGTCTCCGGAAAATCGCGCGGAAGGTTCCCGGCGCGCCGCAAAGAAGGGGAGCGCCGGGCCCTTCACGAAGAACTCGCCCTCTGTACACGCACGTCCTCGGGAGAGAGGCTCAGACGCGGCCCCCGCGCCTACTGCGCGGCGGACTCCTCGCTCTTTACGGTGACGGAGTTTATCTTGACCTCGGTCTTGGGCCGGTCGTTGGCGCCTGTAGGCACCTTGCCGATGGCCTCGACGACGTTAAGGCCTGAGACCACGTGCCCGAAGATGGCGTGCTTGCCGTCCAACCATGGAGTGGCCGCCAGGGTGACGAAGAACTGCGAGCCTCCGGTGTTGGGCCCGGCGTTGGCCATGGAGAGGATGCCGGGGGCATCGTGCTTGAGCCCTTCGCCGAACTCGTCGTCAATGGTGTAGCCGGGACCGCCGGTACCGCGGCCCTCAGGGTCGCCGCCCTGGATCATGAAGCCGTCGATGACCCGATGGAAGATCGTGCCGTCGTAGAACTTGTCCTGCACCAGCTTCACGAAGTTCTCCACGGTCTTGGGGGCGAGATCGTTATAAAGCTCCACCTCGAAAGTCCCCTGTGTAGTATCGAAGACTACGACCTGGCGGGCCGCCTGCCCGGAGGGGGCTTCAGTAGCGGCGGGGGGGGCCTGGGCGAAAACGGGCGCGGGCGAGAAAAGGATAAGCGCGACCGCCGCGGCCGCGGCCGCGATAAGCGGGAGTTGCATATGGCTGTCCTCTGCGGGAAGGGCGCGGCTGGCGGCCTTCCGGTAGGGCCCGGCCCCTCAAGCCTGCGGGGCGGGAATGCTTCATGGTCGGGGCGAGAGGATTTGAACCTCCGGCCTGCTGCTCCCAAAGCAGCCGCGCTGACCAGACTGCGCCACGCCCCGGCTGAAAAAGAAGCCTATTCTACCCTCTGGCCGCCCGGAAGGCAAGGATTTTCACCGCTCCCCGCGCTTTGCCGCCCTTTTGCCCCGCCCTCCCCGGCCCCGCCTTTTCCGCGCGGCCCCGCCCCGCTCCGCGCTGCGGGGCGGGGTCATGAAAGACCCTCAGAAGGCCCGGCAGGCCGGACAGCGCGCCCTCCTATGGCCAGACGGAGGCCGGAAGGAGCCTGCAGCGCGCCCCAAGGGCCCGGCCGCAGGCCCCTGCGGCCGGGCGCAACGCCTCCTGCGGCCCGGCCCCTGCACCATGTCGTTGGCTCTTGGGGGAATCCCGTTGGCCAGGGGGATTCCGTCAAAAGCCTTACAGTTTCAGGCGGCAGGTTCAAGTGGCTCAGGCTGCATGGTTCGGAGGCGCCTGCAACAGGGTTTGGCGGCTCCGGCAGCAAGTCCCCAACGCCAAAGGCTCAAGACGTATTCAATGTGCTGGAGGGAAGAAAACCTCAGGGCCCCCGTTTCCGCCTCCGCCTGATCCTTCAGCCGCGGCTTAAGGCCTGCACGCGCCGCGGCAACCTGCCCTGCCGCGGCGCCGGCGCGTGGGGCAAGGCGGAAGCATTGTCGCGCAAGGGAATCCGATTAACACGCGCGAAAGCCATACTGAAATTAATTTTTGACGCGTCGCTTCCCGTATAAATTTCCCTTCTTCCGCGCCTGAAATATTTGGGAATCTTCCCCCTTCCCAGCCGGGGGGCGCTGCCGGCCGTGGCTCAGCCCTGCCCGGCCTTTTCCGCCGGGCGGGCGGGCTTCCGAAAACTCTTGCAAGTGCCCCGGACATGCGGGAAAATGACACTAATACGCCATGCAAAACCCGATGCTGCCCCGGAACCCAAAATCCGGCGCTCGCTTAGGCCGCCAGGGGCGGCCTTCCGCCGACGCCTCTCCCGCTTTCCTGCCGGGAGCGGCCTTTCGCGGCAACCGGGGCCTTCGCGCCTCGCCCTAAGCGGCCTGCCCGCGCCGCGCCCAGGCGCCTCAGCCTCCCGGCGCTTCCCCGCCTCTTCACCCTCGCGGCATTGCCTCGCCGCCCCTCGCCCCGAACCCCCTTCCCCCTGGAACCCCAGGCAACCGGTTCCCCGCGATGACCCTCCGCTTCAGCACCACCGAAGGCCGCGAACCCGTCGGGCGCTTCATGCCCGCCGACCCGAAGCTCTGGCTCCGAGGCATCGCCGCGGCGGATGCCCTCGCCGCCCGCTTCTACCGCAGGGAGGTGAGCCCCGCCTCCTGCGCCGCCGCCTGCCGGACCCTGCTCAGACAGGACCCCCTGCAGCTCAATGCCCTGGCCCTTTACCTGGACTCGCTCCTCGCGGCCGCTGCCAAGACCACAAGACAGCTGGCCGCTGAGGTCCACAGGAGCCTGCGGCCCGTACTGAAGCTTGTGGAGGGCTTCTCCGGAACGCTGGATCCCAAGGACGAGAATACCATCCGCTTCCTGGGCTGCCACCACGCCCTCATCGCCGTCACTGTGGAGACCGGCCTGTACGCCAAGGCGCTGGACATGTGCCTGCGGCACGTGCGCTGGGACTCCCAGAAGCCCAGCGACGCCCTGGCCTACATCGGCAACCTCCACCTTGTCCTGGGAAACCTCCCCGAGGCCGAGGCCTTCTTCTCCACCCCGCCCGTCCCCATGCCCTACGAGTCGGCATACGGCGAGGCGTTGCTGCGCTTTCTCCAGGGTCGGCACGAGGAGGCGGCGGGCATCCTCCGGCAGGCTGTCCTGACCCAGCCGTACGTGGCGGAAATCATCCTCAGGCGGGCCCGGGGGCCCGTGCCCGCCTGGAGGCTCCCCGACAACAGCGCCCTGTTCTACGCGGCGCTCAGCTACGCCGACACCTTTCTGGGCTCCCGCATCTGGCGCTCCGGCCGGGGGGAGGCGGGGCTGTTCCTGTCCTGGGTGTACAACTCCCCCGCCATGCTCGCGGAAAGGGCCAGGGCCCTGTCCATCCTGGAGGGGGGCCCGGACTCCGCCGCCGGCGGCAAGGCGGCCTCGGCGCGCGAGAAGTTCTTCCGTTTCGCTCATACCCCCGACCGCCGCCTGGCCCGCAAGCTCGTCCAACCCGTGGCCGTCGACGGCCGCGCCGTTCGCCCTTGGCTCCTGCCGGGAGCCCTTGAGGCCGAGGCCGCCCGGCCGGCGGGCCCCCTTGACGGCACAGGCTCCCGGGACGGGACCGGCGCATCCGGACCCGCCGCGGCCGCGCCTGACGGGGACGGCTCCCCCCGGGACCGGCGCCTGAGGCCAAGCGCCCAGGAGCTCGACGACGCGGGCGCGGCCCTGGCCGACGCTGAATGGCTGCTCGCCGATCTGGGCGGCCCGGCGGGAGACCTTCCCGCCCTGCCCCCCGGCCCCTCCGGCCATGCCTTCACCCACGCAGGGCCCGAAGGCCCCTTTTTGGACGATGGCGCTCCGGTCCCCGACGGCACGGACCAGGCGGCGCAAGGGCCAAAAGGCATTTCACACGACTGGGCCCTCGGCTGGGAGCCCTGGGCGCCGCCCGCCCCCTCCCAGGAGGAGCCGGAAACCGACGGCGGGGACTGCGGCGACTGTGAGGACTGCGCGGACTACGACCAGTGCTCGCAAAGCCAGGAATGCGGCAGCGAGGAATGCGACGAGTGTTCCGAATGCGAGATCGAGGGCTTCTGCCGCTCCGCCCCGCCTCCCTCCAAGGACCCGCCCTTCAGGCACTGAAAAGGGTTCCGGTCCCGAATGCCGGGGGCGTTTTCGATCATAGACAGGACCAGCGCGCAAGATAAACCTGGCTGATGCGCTCCGCCAAAACCCGATGCCGGCGCGCCATTCGCGCCCCCTCCCGACGCCCCGCGCCCGCTCCGGAAGGCCTCGCACGCGCCTTGTTCCGTCCTCTCCCCGCAGGCCCGCCTGCCGGCCGCGGGAATGGCGAAAACCCGCCTTCCGACAGCCCCCGACCTTATCGGCGGGCGCTTCCGGAACCGCTGGGGACAGGATTGTCCTCTCAGGCCGACGGGGCCATATCCGGCCCCTCGGCCGCGGAGACGCAATGCGTTGCCTCGCGGCCGGCTTAAGGGTTGAGGGATGCCGAACCCCGCTAGGCTGGCCGCTGAAGGCGCCGTTCAGGCTACGCGGCTGGCGCGCCTTTTGGGCGCTGCTTGAGCCCGGCAGGCGCTCCGGAAACGGCGAACGCCGTGAGCCGTCTACTTGAGAGCCTCTATTTCCTCTTTGGCCAGGCCGACGGGCTCCGCTATCGCCTCAACAGGCATGTTCCTGGCCAGCAGCATTTTGGCAGCCTTGTCGCGCGTCTCTCGTTCGACCTCAAAATAAGAGCCCCAAAAATAGCCCTCACAAAAGACCATACAAAATCCCTTCTTATAGGCTTTTCCCATCCAGTCTTCCGCGAAGAACCTATGGATGATATCGCCTTGCTCCTTAAGATCATCTGTTCCTGCCGCCTTGAACTCCTCTGGGAAAGTCGTCGCCCAGCCCCAAATCCTTATCGTCAAGGCGGAAGCCGGCCGACAAGAAGGCTGAGGCCGCTTTCACTACGGCTCAACAGTAGCGGCCCTCCTGCGGGCCAGGCCTTCGATCGCTTCAGCCGGCCCTGAAACAAAAGCTACACCAAGCGAAAACGCCGGGCCTGGCGAACGCGCAGGACTTTTGCGACAGGGAAAACGGCGCAAGGCTCCGCCGCAAAGGGCTGACAACGCCGTCAGGGGCAGCGGGAGACCTGAGGCCGGACCTGTCCGGCGCGGGGCTTCTTCCAGTTGATGCTAAGGCCACGCCTCCCGCGGGGCTCGGTCTTGGCGGCCGTTCCGGAAGCGGCAGCCGGCGTCAGCCGGCTACTCGATGGCCTTTAGTTCGGCATTGGCAAGGCCGGTGAGTTCCGCTATTTCCTCAAGAGGCATATTCCTGGCCAGCAGCCTTTTGGCAATCTCCACTTGCATCTGCTGCCGGCCCCTCTGCTCACCCCTCTGCTCACCCCTCTGCTCACCCCTCTGCTCACCCTCCTGCCGGCCCTTGGCATAGGATTTTCCCAAAAGATCATCCGCGAAGAACCTCTTGATGATATCGCCTTGCTTGTCCAGATAATCGGTTCCAGCCACCTTGAACTCCTCTGGGAAAGTCGTCGCCCAGCCCCAATTCCTTGTCGTCAAGACGGAAGCTGGCCACGATGAAGGTAAAAGCCGCGTTTTTTTGGGCGGCGTCTAACCCAAGCGACAAGATTAGTTTCTTGAGAGCCGTGACGCGCTCGATGATTTCTTCCTTCCGGGATTTCCCTTTTCCGACCATCGCCGCCTGATGCGACGCGTACATGGCCACGGCGAACAGGTTATTGCCGGACATCTTGATTGATTCCAGGCCGAAGTCGCGGGAGTAGAACACCGGGAAGTCAACTAACTCGGTGAATCCGCCGAACCGCACGAGGTAGCCGTCGACCTTGGGGGCGTTGCCGGTCGCCAGCAAAAAACCGGTCGTGACCCCGAGCGGAGGGGACATTTTAATTACGGCATAGGTTTCCGAAATGCGGAAGCGCATGAGAGGGTCGTTTTCCTCCTGCTGCTCGATAAAACATTTTATGATAGGGGCGGCAGTCGTTTTGCCGTATTCCAGGCCCGTAAACTCGAAAAACCGCCCTTTATACTCCGGGCACTCGCGCGCCTTCAGGATCATGTAGATGTCCGGCTTCCGAATTCCCGCGCCCTTGTAAATTTCCGTGCCGCAGGAGATGATCGGCTGCGTATCGGGATCCAGGAGTTCAAAAATGTGAGGCATAAACAGCTTCAAGCCCAGCAAAGGAAAATCAACCCAAATGGCCTTCCAAAGCCGGTCGACGGTCATGGGCAGAGACCAGGAGCCGTTGGCCCATAGGCAGTCCGAAAACTTTTCCACATCCCCATAATCTTGCATCGGACATCCCCGGCGCGCACCGGCAAGCAAAATGGCCTGCCTTTCCTTGCACTTTAACCCTTCCCGTCGAAACAAACAAGTGAAAACCGCCGTTCCCGCCTCCTGGCGGCGGCTTCCGGCTTCTTTCCGGCTCACCGGCAACCGGCTTCAGTTCCGTTGCCTCAAAACAAAAGCAACCAATTAAACTGCGGCACATCTTTTGTTCTTAAAGTCATAAATATAATATTTTATGATTTTAATTTTCTTTTATATATTTATTAATATTAAAAATATTATATATTATTTCTTTGAAATTAATTACTTACAATATATATCGCCGCTCTTAATCATCCCGTACCTTGCCTGCGACTGTCTTTCCGGCATCGGAAGCCCTGGCTTCCGGGCGCAAGCAGGGTGGTCCTCCAGAACTCTCCCTATTCCCCGGCGGCCTGCACTCCATAAGACCTGTGAAGGGCTGCCCGGCCTCTCCCGGAGTTCCCCGGAGAGCTAGCAGGCCGCGGCGGGATGGGCCATGTTGTTCATGAGACGCCGACAAACAATGAGCGTGATCCGGCCAAGGGTCAGCTTGAAAGCCCGGAAGCGCCTTGACGATCGCCGGAGTGAAGCAGCCGTTGACTTGCCCGGCAAACGGTCCTCGGCAGGTGGCTGCCCTGCTGGAGGCGCCTGCGGGAACTGACGTCTGAGGGGCTGCAAGGCATGAACCCGTGACTTGTACCCTCGGACCAGAGCCCCCGGAGGCGCCTGGGGTACCGCCGCGGTCATGGGGCCGGGCTGAACTCGAGACTGCCTCCAGGAAGCTGACAGACAGCCGCGCGGCAGGCCTCCGTCTGGAAGGGCTCCGAGGCCGACTTTTCCGTCGCGATCGCTTGACGGCAAAAAGCTTCGGGTAACAGGCTTCGGCGGGCCGGGCCGGAAACCCGCAAGTCCCCTGGCCTAAAGACCCAGCGAGGCTGCCTTGGCTCCTGCGGACCGCCTGCCTGGCCCTTGGGGCTATGGGGTCTGAACGGCGTCCAGAGGCCTGCCGCCAGGGCCTGCCCACGGTCCGGCGGCATTGACCTGCCCGCAGTCCAGCGGCATTGGCCTGCAGCCCCTTTAGCCCGGCGACGGCGGCCTTCCGCATAGCCCGGAGACAGCGGCCTTCCGCATAGCCCGGAGACATTGGCGTGCCCCCTGACCCAGCGGCATTGGCCTGAAGTCCAGCCGCATTGGCCAGCCCGCCTGGGCACGGCGATCCGCGGGCCTGCGGCGGAACCTCTTGACCGGCCATGACTCTTCAGGACAGCCCGGCGGCGCGCCCGGCCACGAAGCGGACCGGCGCGCCTGATTTGTCCCGTAACAGTCTGAAAATCAGACATTTTCCCTTCCTGCCTATTGCGGCGAAGTTTTTTATAGGCCCATGTTCCGCGACTCTGGTAAAATAAGCCCCGCCTCGCCCTCCCCTGGCCGCCTGGATTTCCCGCCTGCCCGGACGGGCTTGACCCCTCGCTGGATCGCGGCCAAGCCCCCGGCTCCGCGCCCCTCGCCCTTTTCATGCGGCTTCCCGCCGCTCAAGCCTTCCGCGCCTTCCGCCGCGCGCCTTACGGAATCACCCTTGGAACTCAAGAACGCCTACAAGACGCTCCAGGAGCGCGGCTTCAACTACCAGGTGACCGATGAGGAAGGGCTCCTGGAGCTCTTCGCCAAAGGGCCCGTGTCGGCCTACATCGGCTTCGACGCGACCGCCGACTCCCTCCACGTGGGCCACCTCCTGCCCCTCATGGCCTTGAGCTGGCTCTCCCGCAGCGGGCACCGGCCCATAGCCCTCCTGGGCGGCGGCACCTCCATGGTGGGCGATCCCTCGGGCAGGAAAGAGGAGCGCAAGCTCCTCTCCCTGGAGGACATCGCCGCCAACGCCAGAGGCATACGCCCCCAGCTGGAAAGGTTCGTGGAGCTGCCGCCCGCGGGCGGCGGGGTCCTGAGGGACAACTCGGAATGGCTGGCCGGCCTGAACTACGTCTCCTTTATCAGGGACATCGGCAGGCACTTCTCCGTCAACAGGATGCTCACGGCCGAGAGTTACCGGAGCCGCCTGGAGCAGGGGCTCTCTTTCCTGGAGTTCAACTACATGGTCATGCAGGCCTACGACTTCCTCGTCCTCAGCCGTGAGGAAGGGGCCTCGCTCCAGCTGGGCGGCCAGGACCAGTGGGGCAACATCGTGGCCGGCATCGAGCTTATCCGCCGCGAGACCGGAGCCGCGGCCTACGGCATAACCATGCCGCTCCTCCTGGACCCCAGGACCGGTGAGAAGTTCGGGAAGACCGCGGCGGGCGCGGTATGGCTTTCCGCCGCCCGCACCCCGGTCTACGAGTTCTACCAGTTCTGGAGGAACATCGACGACCAGGAGGCGGGAAGGCTGCTCGCGCTCTTCACCTTCCTGCCCCTGGACGAGTGCAGAAGGCTCGCGACCCTCCCCGGCAACCTCATCAACCGCGCCAAGGAGATACTGGCCTTCGAGGTGACGCTCGCCTGCCACGGCTTCCGGGAGGCCGAGGAGGCCTTCCTGGCTTCCGTCAAGGCCTTCGGGGCGGCGGACCCGGATCTCGCCGTCCCTACCTCCTCGCGGATTACGGAGGCCGCCGCCCCCGACTCGGCCGGGAGCGTGCCGGCAACGGAGATACCGCTCCGGGTCCTGGAGGGCTCCGATCTCGCGGGCCTCTTCGTCCTGGCCGGGCTCGCCTCCTCCAAGTCCGAGGCGCGGCGCCTCATCCGCCAGGGCGGGGCCTACGCCGATGAAAGCCGGATCAGCCCCGACGCCGAAAGCGAGCCCGTGGCGGGGGCCGCCTGGCTCGCCAAGGGAGAGGTCACCCTGCGGGCGGGAAAGAAACGGCACAAGACCGTGAAGGCCGTCCCGTGAGCCCCCCTCCGGAAAGCCCGAAAGGGTCACCTCCCGTGACCCCGACAGCCCCCCCACCCGCCGGGCCTGAGGGCCCTTCCGCCGGAGCCGGAAAAGGCTCCAGGCCCGGAGGAATCCGGCAGGCGGGCCTGCCCGGAGCCTCGCCGGAACCCGGCGGCATTCTCCCCTGGGAATTCATAGGGGACGAGGAAGTGCTGGCCACGCCCGTCTTCACGGTGCTCTCGCGCTCGGCAGTCTCCCCCAAGGACGGGCAGGTCAAGGCCTTCTCCGTGCTGGGAGCCCCCCTTTGGGCCAACATCCTGGCCCTGGACCCGAAGGGCCGCGTCGTCATGGTGCGGCAGTACCGTCACGGCTCGCGCTCGTTCTGCCTCGAGCTCCCCGGAGGCATGGTCGGCCCTGGCGAGACCCCGGTGGAGGCGGCCCTGCGCGAGCTCAAGGAGGAGACCGGCTACTTCGCCCCCGCTGCGGAGGAGCTCGTCTCCCTCAACCCCAACCCTGCCCTTTTCGGGAACAGCATCACCACCGCGGTCGCCGTCGGGGCCGCGCGTTCAGGGGAGACGAGCTTCGACGACAACGAGGAGGCGGAGACGGTCCTGGTGACCGTCGCCGAGCTCGAAGGGCTCTTCAGGTCCGGGGCCCTCTCCCACGCCCTGATGCTGGCGGCCATAGGCTACTTCCTGGCGGTAAAGGACAGATACCTCAAGTGACTGCCCCGGGACGGGCCCGGAGTCGCGGCCCGGCCCCGAACGAGGCGGGAGCCCGCCGAAGCCGCGGGAACCCGCAAGGCGATTGAGCCGGGCGGGCGCGGACGTTCCCTGCCATTTCGCCGCGCCGGCGCCGGACTGGCCTGACCGAACGCGATGACGTCGACCGGGCGCTTCCCGCCTTCAAGGCCTACAAGTGGGGCACGGTGGTGGCCTTAGCCGCCGTCAGCCAAGTCGACATCCCGACGCTCCGGAACATAGCCGGCGAGAACGTCATCGGCCTCGGCTCGTGCGACTCCAGCTCCCTCGCCGCATACTTCAGGTACGTGTCGCCGAGCATCGCCGTGTCCTCCAAGCGCCTGGACGCCGGCGGGAAGGAGGCCGGAAACATCAGCGAGCTCCCGCCTCCTCAGCCCGAAATCGCCAGCCTCATGAGAAAACTCCCGATTTATATTTTGCTCGACGCTTCCGGATGCATGCGGGGGGAGCCGATAGAGGCCGTCAAGACGGGGCTCAGGGCCCTCTTCAAGGCCCTGGTCAAGGACCCGTACGCCCTGGAGACCGTGCAGATCTCGATAATCACCTTCGACCGCGAGGCAAGGCTCCTCATGCCCATGACCGAGGTGGACAAGGCCCCGCTCCCTGAGATGCCGGAACTCCAGTCCTCCCCCACCAACATGGGAGAGGCTTTGGAGCTCATGCTCAAGAGGTACGATGCCGAGGTGAGGAGGACCACGCCTGAACTCAAGGGCGACTGGCTCCCCCTGGCGCTGATCATGACCGACGGCGCGCCCTCGGACACCCTGCTCTTCAACAGCATGTGCGAGGCCGTCAAAAAGCGCCCCTTCTCGCGGATCATCGGCTGCGCCGCCGGGCCAAAAGCGAAGACCGGGCCCCTCAAGCGCTTCTGCACCGATGTCGTGGCGCTCGAGACCATGGACAGCAGCGCCTTCGCGAACTTCTGGAAGTGGGTGTCCCAGGCCGTGACCAAGCACGGCCGGAGCGGAAATACCGTCGCGGCGGAACTCCCGCCCCCTCCCCCGGAACTCGACTTGTCCGTCTGAGTCCGTGCCCCGCGCCCGCCAGGCCAACGGCACGGTCATATGCCTTGCCTCCGGAGCCTTCCATGGCTTACCTCATCCGGGGAATCCGACGTCTCCAAAGCCGGCAGGCTGGGGACTGCCGGATTCGCCTCCGGCAAACGGAGGAGTGGGTTCATTGCGGCAAGGCTTGAAGGTCTCATGGACCGGCCGCTCTCCGGCAAGCCTCCGGAGCATGGCCCCGCCGCGACAAGGAACGCCTTCCGTTCCAGGCAGGATGAGCCTCCGCCCGAGAGCCGGAAGCCATGGGACGGAAAGGCTTTGCCCAAGGGTTTGAACATGCCTGACGACAGGGCCTGCCGTGTCCTGCGGGCCGAGGGAACATTCACCAGGAGAAAACGCGGCTGACGCTTAAGCAAAGAGCCGGATTTTGGCGGAAAGGCCGCCGATGTGGCCGGTTTACGTGCGGAACCGCCCGAAGAAGCCGTCGTCTGTCCTGAGCATGGGCGAGAAGCCGGGCGTCAACGCTCTTGGGCGTTCCGCGGGACATGCGCAGACGGCCGAAGGAAAGACGGCCCAGGGGCATGGCGCAACACGCTTTCGTCGCGGCGCCGCTGGCCTGTCCGCGGCTATGGATGGGGAAGGCGGAACCGCGCGGATTTCTTTCGCGGGGAGGCAGGAAATATTGGAATTCCCCGACTTCACGGGAAAAACAGTACCTGAGCTCCCTGAGGGCCAGGTTATTCAAGTGATCATGGACAAGCGGCGCATACGCGGGAAACGCGGCTGACGGCTTGCCGCCCGGCGCCTTGACGTCCAAGGCCAGCCTGCCGCGGCGGCGTCATGACGTCGGCTTCCCTGCGCTTTCCGGCGGCCGGCTTGCCTGCGGCCGGCATGACGTTTCCCATGCGCGGTTCGCCGGGCAGCGCCTGTTTTACCCTGAGGGAAACCGCAGCCTCGGCGTTACCGGCAAAACCGAAATGATTTTTTCTTTCCTCCGGCCCCGCCGCAATATGCCGGCGCGGAAATAACCGCGCGTTCCCGCCTGCCGGAGCCGCGCCCGCCGGAGGGTGGCCTGCGGCCGCAGGCGCGGCGGCGGCCTGCCATGCCCGCGGACGGCTTCGGCCTTCTGTCCGCCCGCCCGCGCCGGTCCGGGCCGCGCGCGGGCGGACTGCCGGAAGCGGGCAACCTCCGCGCGGCGTTCCGGAACCTGCCCGGACTGCCGCAGGCCGGGCCGGGAACGGCGCCGCTCAACGCGCCGGCCCTAAGGTCTTCAGGCCCTTCCCCTGACTGTTGACGCCCCGCGGACCCCGATGCTGGACAAACGGGCACCGTTTCAGCATAATATGCCGCGAGCCGCGGCCCAAGGCCCGCCTCCGGCTGATTGTCCGCTTGCCGCCCGACCGGCGCTTTCGGCGCCCTGACGTTCACAAACCTCCCCAAATCCCCAAACGCGCTTCAGCTTGCGTGAACGTCCAGGCCTGAGGGGTTTTTTCCCTGCGTTTTCCCTGGCCGACAAGGGCTTTCAACCCCGTGAGGGCCGGCCGGCGAAACGGCCGGCCGCGCCGTTCCGAAGCGGCTTCGGTTCCCAAGCCGCCCGCTACCCTGTTTTCCCGCGTTGCCGCTCCCTGTGCCCCGCCGAATCCCGAAGCCGGGGACTTTCCCTGACGTTCGGGCGCGTTCGCCGCCTGCGCGCTGTTTCCCGCCTTGAGGCCCCCCGCCGTTTTCAGCTTCAGGCTATCCCGGCCTTCCGGCCCTCTCCAGCCAATACCGGCCCCTCAGGCCGCCCCGGCCCTCCAGGCAATCCCGGCCCCTTTGGCCGCCTCGACTTTCCACCCGATACCGGCCCCTCAGGCCGCCCCTGGCCCTCCAGGCCGCCCAGGCCGCCCGATTCCTTGAGGGCCTTTCCGGCCCGCAGGGAGCTTTCCAACAACCCAGAACTTCAAAGGTGACCGTATGACCAGCGGCGTAGCCAAGATCCTGCCTTCCCTGGCTCTGACCCTCCTGCTGGCCGCCTCGTGCATAGGCGGAGCCAAGCGCCTCGGCCTCTCCTACAGCCCGATCCCGGGGGCCAAGCTCGACCGCGGCACCGTGCAGCTGGTCATAAACGATGCCCGGCCGTCGAAAAGCATCGTGGGCCCGGAGGCCTTGAGGCGCGATCTCTTCAAAGGCAGCCAGAACGGCCTCGTGGACTTCACGGTGAAGCTCCCCACGGGCGAGACCGTCTCCAGGAGCAGCCTCACCGTCGAGGCGGCGGTCTTCGAGGCCGTCAAGGAGCGCCTAAGGCTCCAGGGAGTCACCGCCCAGACCGGCGTCTCCGGCGCCAAGGCCAGGGTGACGGTGAACATCGCCGATCTCGTCATAGACGTCCAGGGTTCCGATCTCTCCTCCCACGTGCGGCTGGAGGCGGTCATGGACCGCCCCGGCCTGGAGCTCGTCACCCGCACCTGGGCGGAGGCCGACAGTTCCAAGATGAAGCTCATCGGCGACATGGGCGGCTCGGAGAGCGTCTCCGAGGCCCTGACCCTGGCGGTCAACCGCCTGGACTTCTCCAGCCTGGACCGCTTCCAGCAATGACCGGGGGGCCGAGCCCGGCAGGATACGCCACGACATGAACGCTCCCCCGC
Organism: Deltaproteobacteria bacterium; assembly: GCA_031288415.1. GTDB lineage: Bacteria > Desulfobacterota > Desulfarculia > Adiutricales > Adiutricaceae > JAIRZX01. The sequence continues at coordinate 17,833 of JAITRL010000148.1, forward strand.
ACCGCCTGGGCAGGGCCCCGGCGCGGCGCACCGCGCCGCCTCCGGCCCGGCCCCAGGCCCCGCCGCGCCCTGCGGCCTTCGCCCGGCCGCGCCTTGCCGCCTTCGCGCCGCCGCCTGTCGCCCCGACCCCGCCTCAGCCTGCCGCCCCTGCCTCGCCGCTCTCTTCCGAGGCCCGCCCGCCGGCCTCCCCCGCATTCCTGCCCGCGGCCCCCGCAGGCCCGCCAGGCGGACCCGCCGCGCCCCTGGAGGCCGCCTGATGGGCGCGGACATGCCCCGCCCGGCGCCGGACCTGGACGTCAGGGACCCTAAGGAGTCCAAGGAGCCGCAGGTGGAGATCATCCCCTTGGGCGGGCTGGGGGAGATCGGCCTGAACTGCATGGTCCTGTCCTGCGCGGGGGAGATGATCGTGATAGACGCGGGCCTGATGTTCCCGCGGCCGGACCAGCCCGGCGTGGACCTGGTGATCCCGGACTTCTCGTTCCTCAAGGCCAACGAGGACCGGCTCCGGGCCCTTATCCTCACCCACGGCCACGAGGACCACATCGGGGCCCTCCCGTTCCTCATGAAGGAGCTGCCGGGCCTGCCGGTCTACGGGACCGCCCTCACCCTCGCCCTAACGAGGGACCGCATCCGCGAGCAGATGGCCCCCGCCCCGGACTACCGGGAGATCCGCCCCCGGGACAAGGCGACCCTGGGCCCCTTCGAGCTGGAGTTCATCAAGGTCAGCCACAGCATCCTGGACGGGGTGGGGGTGGCGGCGCGCACGCCGGCCGGCACCGTGGTGCATACCGGGGACTTCAAGATGGACCTCTCCGCCCCCGAGGAGGACCGGACCGACCTCTACCGCTTCGCGAGCTACGGGGAGGAGGGGGTCCTCGCCCTCCTCTCGGACTCCACCAACAGCGACATGCCGGGGCACTCCGTCTCCGAGAAGGAGGTGGGCCGCACGCTCTCCCGGATCTTCCGGGAGGCGCCGGGAAGGATCATCCTCGCCTGTTTCGCCTCCAGCCTCGCCCGCATCCGCGAGATCGTCAAGGCGGCGGTGCTTTCGGAGAGAAAGGTGGTCTTCGAGGGCAGGAGCATGACCGGAAACGTCAGGCTCGCCCAGGACATGGGCTACCTGTCCATCCCGCCCGGGGTGGAGATAGACTTCCACGAGACCGAGGACTGCGAGGACGAGGAGCTCGTGATCGTCGCCACCGGAAGCCAGGGCGAGCCCCTGTCCGCCCTGGCCCGCATGGCCCACGGGGAGCACCGCCGGGTGGAGGTGCGCGGAGGAGACACCATCATCTTCTCCGCCAGGGCCATCCCCGGCAACGAGACCGCCATCAGCTCCCTCGTCAACCTCTTCCGGCACCAGGGCGCCAAGGTGGTGGACCCCCAGGCGGAGATCATCCACGCCTCGGGCCACGGGCACGTGGACGAGCTCAAGCTCATGCTGGCCCTCACGCGGCCCCATTACCTCATCCCCGTGCACGGGGAGCTCAGGCACCTCCACCGCCACCGCGAGATCGCCGAGGAGCTGGGCATGCCGCGGGGCCGCATCCTCCTTCTGGCCGACGGGCAGAGGGTGGCCCTCTCCCGCGACCGCTCTTACAAGATGTGCAAGGCCGTGCGCACCGGGAGGCGCCTGGTGGAGGGCGTGCGCCTGGGCTCCCCCTCCGACCCCGTGCTCAACGAGCGGCGGAGGCTCTCCGAGAACGGCGTGGTCGCGGTCACGGCCGCCCTGGACTCCCGCACCCTCGAGCCGCTTTCCCTGCCCAAGGTCTCCATCCAGGGGGTCAACTACACCGACGAGGACGACCTCACCCTGGCCGCCCAGGAGGCGGCCTGGGACTGTTGCGCCCGCTACGCCAAGGCCTTCGCCAAACAGGACCCCCCGATCCCCGGGACAGAGCCCGAAGAGCTCCTCAGGCGCCTCAAGGGCGACGTGCGGGCGGTTTTCCGCCAGCACATCAACCGCAGGCCTGTCGTGCTGGCCCAGGTCATGCTCATGGATCCGGAGGCGCCCCCGTTGCCTGCGGAGGAGGCCGGCGGCGAAGGCTGAGGATGAGCCCCCGCGCCTTGGCCATGACGGCCTTGCGGCCTTCCCCGCCCGGGCCGCAAGGGCCTGACATGCCCTGCCGAAGCCTGCCGGAAGCCCTGCCTAAGCCTGCCGGAAGCCTTGCCGAACCTGCCTGAGACCTGCCGCAAGCCTTGCCGAACCTGCCTGAGACCTGCCGGAAGCCATCAGGAGGCATCGGCGCCCCTGTCCGAAATCGAGTCGGAAAAATCTTTATGCTCGGCGGAAAGCCGCCGGAAGCCATCGGCAAGACCCGGCGGAAAGCCTGCCGGGCAGCCCGGAACAGGACAGGCCGAGAATTCAGGCCGGCCGCCCGGAAAAAAACCCCGCAAAGGACGCGTCACATGAGCATCAGGGCCACCGCGGAGGCAGCCAAGGCCTCCCTTCCGTACCTCGCCAGAAGCGCGGCCGGGGCGCGCAACCTTTTTCTGGAAAGGTTCGCCCGCAACGTGAGGGAGGGCGCCGAATCCTTGCTCTCCGCCAACTCCGAGGACGTCTCCCTGGCCAGGGAGGCGGGGCACCCGGCCGCCTTCCTGGACCGCCTGGCCTTGACCGCCGGCCGCGCGGAGTCGCTGGCCGCAAGCCTTCTGGAGGTGGCGGCCCTGCCCGACCCCCTGTTCGCCCTCGAGGACATGGAGAGGCGCGCCACAGGGCTCATGGTCGCGAGGATGCGCATCCCTTTGGGGGTCATAGCCTTCATCTGCGAGGCCAGGCCCGGGGCGGCGGCCGAGGCCGCCGCGCTGGCCGTCAAGAGCGGCAACGCCATGATCGTCAAGCCCGGCAAGGAGTCCGCCAGGAGTTCCAAGGCCCTGGGCGACCTCATGAAAAAGTCGCTCTCCGAGGCCGGGCTTCCCGAGGACGCGGTCAGCGTGCTCCCTTCCATGGACCGCGAGGACATCCGCGAGCTCGTGAGCCTGGACGGCCTGGTGGACCTGGTGATCCCCCGGGGCGGCGAGGGGCTTATCCGCTTCGTGGCCGAGAACTCCCGCGTGCCCGTGCTCAAGCACTACAAGGGTGTCTGCCACCTCTACGTGGATGAGGGGGCGGACCTGGAGATGGCCCTCAAGGTGACGGTGGACGCCAAGACCAGCCGTCCCGGCACCTGCAACGCCCTCGAGTGCCTCCTGGTCCACGCTAAGGAGGCGAAAGCCTTTCTCCCGCGGCTGGCCCTCGCCCTCAGGGACAAAGGCGTCTCGGCGCGCGCCTCCGCCCCCTGCCTCCCCCACCTCGAGGCGCTGGGCCCGGCCCTGTCCGAGGCCGTCCCGGAGGACTTCGGCAGGGAGTACCTGGACCTTGTCCTCAACATCGCCGCCGTCCCCGACCTTGACGGGGCCCTGGCCCACATCCGGCGCTACGGCTCCTGCCACACCGACGGCATCATCACCCGGGACCTCGGCCGGGCGGGAAGGTTCCTGGCGGAGACCGATTCCTCCTGCGTGATGGTCAACGCCTCGACCCGCCTCAACGACGGCGGGGTCCTGGGCCTGGGGAGCGAGATAGGCATCTCCACCTCCAAGCTCCACGCCTACGGCCCCATGGGCCTGAAGGAACTCACCGCCAGGAAGTTCGTGGTCCTGGGGGAAGGCCACGTGAGAGGCTGAAAGCAAACGGTGGCCCGCGATACCGTGACCTTGCGCCCTTCCCCCTCCCCTGCCGGGAGCGGCGAAGGCCGACGGGGAGAGGAGCACCCCAATCAGCCCGGCGAGCGGGATCCGGCCGCCCTGAATGCGGCCGCGGCATCTTGCGGCGCGGAAGAGGCCGCAAACAGGCGGCCGGCGGCCGCCCCCCGCGGCGCAATGGAAGCCGCTGACTGGCCTGCGGCGGCCGCCCCCAGCGGCGCAAAAGATGCCGCGGACAGGCGGGACAAAACGACGGGCGGGGCGCCTGAAGGCGCCCAAGGCCCCCGGCCGACCGCCTCGGGAGGCGCCCGGGAAGTTTCGCGGGACTCGCCCCAAGAGGCTTCTCAAGGATTCCTGCCGGAAGCGTCCCCAGCCTTGCGGCCGGCCTCCCCTCAGGCCGGCCCCGGCGGGCGGAAGGCCGCGCCCCCCGGCCCCGGCCCGTGGGCCGTCAGGGCCATGCTGCTGCTTACGGTAGCCATCTGGGGAGGGACCTTCGCGGCGGGCAAGTCAGCCTCCGAAGGGGCAGGGCCGCTCACTTCGGCCCTGTGGCGCTTCCTCCTGGCGGCGGCGGTCCTCGGCCCCCAGTGCGCCCTCTCCCGCGAGGGCCTGTTCCCCAAAGGCGCGAGCCCCTTCACCTGGCTTCTTCTGGGTCTCTCCGGGCTCACCGGCCTGGTGCTGTACAATTATTTCTTCATCAAGGGCCTGTCCATGACTGGGGCGGGGAGGGGCTCGGTCATCGTCACCGTGAACCCCGTCTTCATCTACCTGGGGGCGGTGCTCTTCTTCGGGGAGAAGCTCACATTGCCGAGGCTGCTGGGCATGGGGCTCGCGGTCTCAGGCACCCTCGTCGTGGTTTCGGACGGTTCCCCGGCGGCCCTGCTCCAGGGCCGCTTCAACATGGGCGATCTTGTCATGCTCGGATGCATAGCATGCTGGTCGGCCTACTCCCTGCTGGGCAAGCTCGTGGTGGGCCGCGTCACTCCTCTCGCGGCCAACGCCTGGTCCACCTTCGCCGCGATCGCCATGCTCGTGCCGCTCACGGCCCTGTCGGGGGAGCCTTTAGGCGCGTTCTGGGGCTTCAGCGCCAAGACCTGGGCCGCGCTCGCCTTCCTGGGGATTCTGGGGACTGCCCTGGGCTTCACGCTCTTCTACAAGGGCATCCTCGCCCTGGGCCCCCACAAGGCCGCGATCTTCATCTCGCTCGTGCCCTTCTTCGGGCTCCTGTCCGGAGCCTTGGTACACGGCGAGGCCGTCACCCTCACCGTGCTCATGGGACTCGCCCTGAGCCTGGCGGGCGTGGCCCTGGTCCAGAAGTACTGACCCGCTTCCCCCTGGGCCCCCAGGGCATCATAGCCGGCCCGGGGTCCCGGCGCGCGGAAAATCCCCGGCCTGGCCCCGCCTCCCCTCCCCTGCGGAAGCGGGGCCTGAAGCTCTTCCGCAGGGCCGGCCGGGGCGGCGGCCCCAGGATTTGTCGCCTGACCTTCCGGGGGCCGCCTTCCGCCGCAGGAGTCCTTGTCCCGCCCATGAAACCAGTATTCGCCGTCGAGGCCGCCGACTCCCTCTCCCGCGCCCGCGCGGGGACCGTGAACACACTCCACGGGCAGTTCCCCACCCCGGCCTTCATGCCTGTGGGCACCCGCGCCTCGGTGAAGGCCGTCGACCCCAGGGACCTGCGCGAGCTGGGGGCCTCCATCGTGCTCTCCAACACCTTCCACCTCATGCTCCGGCCGGGGGCGGAGCTCATCGCCTCCTTAGGCGGGCTCCACGGCTTCATGGGCTGGGACGGGCCCATCCTCACCGACAGCGGGGGATTCCAGGTGTACTCCCTCTCCGGCCTCAGGAAGCTCACCGGCGACGGCCTGGAGTTCCGGTCCCCCTACGACGGCTCGTCTTTCAGCTTCACCCCGGAGCGGGCGGTGGAGGTCCAGGGGCTTTTGGGCTCGGACATCATGATGTGCCTGGACGAGTGCATCCAGTACCCGGCTTCCGAAGCCGAGGCCGAACGCTCCATGGCCGTGACCCTGGACTGGGCCGCGCGCTCCAAGGCCGCCTGGCGGCCGGAGTCCGGGCAGCTGCTCTTCGGCATCTGCCAGGGGGGCTTCCACCCCAGGCTCAGGGAGAGGTCGGCGGCCGAACTCGCGGGGCTCGGTTTCCCCGGCTACGCGGCGGGCGGCCTCGCCCTGGGGGAGCCCAAGGCCCTCAGGCTGGAGGCCGTCGAAGCCTCCTTCTCCGCCCTGCCCGACTCGAAGCCCCGCTACCTCATGGGCCTGGGGACGCCCCTGGACATCCTGGACGGCATACGGATGGGGGCCGACATGTTCGACTGCGTGCTCCCCACCCGCAACGCCCGCAACGGCCAGCTCTTCACCCGCGGGGGCAAGATCAACATCCGCAACGCCCGCTACCGCTCCGACCCACTCCCGCCCGATCCCCGGTGCGGGTGCAGGACCTGCCGGACCCACTCCAGGGCCTACCTCAGGCACCTCCATGCCCAGAACGAGCCGCTCTTCCCCAGGCTGGCCACCATTCACAACCTCGCCTTCTACCAGGACCTGGTCAGCGAAGCCCGGAAAAGTTTGCTCGCGGGCGCTTTCATGTGCTATTATAAGCAGTTTTTAGACGCCTACTCCCCAGAAGGCCGGGACTGAAAGCCCGGATCCGGGGCGGCAGCCCACGCCGCCGCGGCGCCTCATGCCTCGCCCCGTGCCCCGGGACGCCCTCAGGAAAGCCGCCAGACTGACCTGCGGAGCCCCCGGGCGTCCTTTTTGCCGGGACAGGCGGGCGCGCTTTCCCGGAAACTCCCTTCCGGCTCCCTTCCAAGGGGAAAAGCCGCAAGGCGCTTCCCTTTAAGCGTAAGCCGCAAGGCGCCTCTCTTTAGCGGAAAGCCGCAGGAGCCCTTTTCCCGGCTCTCTTCCCGCCGGGACCGGCTTCACGGCCAGGTTCCAGGCGCCCCCGCCGTTACGGCGGAGGCCTCGCTGAAGGCCGTCCCCTCCGGCCGGCCGACTATCGCACGACCCCGATGTCACCGCAGGAGTCCCTGTAATGCTCTCATCCTTGTTCCTGTCCGCGGCGGTCGCCTTCGCCGCGGGCGCCCCCCCCTCAAGCGGAGGGGAAACCGGATCCCAAGGCGGAGGCGGAGCCCAGCTGATAATCTTCATAGTGGGCTTCATCCTCATTTTCTATTTCCTGATGTTGAGGCCCCAGAAGAAGCAGCAGAAGGAGCGCCAGAACATGCTGGACTCCATCCGCAAAGGCGACCGCATCCAGACCACCGGCGGCCTCCTCTGCACAGTGACCCACGTGGACCAGAAGGAACTCACTGTCCTCATCGCCCCCGAGGTCAGGGTCAAGCTGGCCCGCTCCGCCGTGTCCGGCGTCCTCCGCCAAAGCGACAAGCCCGCCGAGACCGCCCCTGCCGAGGCGGAGCCCCCGGCTAAATCCGGAACCTAAAGGCGCGCCCCGCGCTTTTTCCTTCCGCCCTGCCCGTACGCCCTGCGGGTCCTCAGCCCCCGCTTTCCCTGAGGCGGCGCGGCCTTTAAGGCCGCCCTCAAGGCCCCTGAGGCGCCGAAGCCCTTAAGCCCGCCCGCAAGGCCCCGGAGGCAACGCGGACCCGGGGCCGCCCGCGAGGGCCCCGGGGCAGCGCGGACTTGGGCCCGCCCGCAAAGTCCAGGAGGCGGCACAGCCCTAAGGCCCGCCTTCAGGGCCCAGGGGACAACGCGGCCCTGGGGCCGCCCGCAAGGTCCCAAGGACAACGCGGCCCTGGAGCCCGCCCGCAAGGCCCTGGGGACAGCGCGGGCCTTGGACCCGAAACCAAGGTCTTACGCAGGCGGCAAACCCCGGAGGCAGCCCCTCCCGAGGCCGCGCGGACGGCAAAGCCCCGGAAGCCTCCGGCAAGGCGCGGCCGACGGCGAAGCCCCGGAAGCCTCCGGCAAGGCGCGGCCGACGGCAAGGCCCCGGAGGCCGCAAGGCCTTTGGAGCCGCCCGCGGGCCGCATAAGCCTCCAGGCCGCTTGGCGCCTGCCCCGGCGCGCGCCGGCGGCAAGGCCGCCGGGACCAACTCAATCGACACCTACGAAGAGCCTTCAATTTATGATCCAAAACCTGACCTGGCGCGGCGTTCTCCTCGTCCTGGTGCTGGGCGCCGGGTTCTACTCCGCGCTGCCCTCCTTCCTCCCGCCGAAGGACAAGGACAGCTCTTTTCTGAGGGCGCTCCTGCCTGACCGGACGATCAGCCTGGGCCTGGATCTCAAGGGCGGCATCTCCCTTACGATGGAAGTGGACATGGAAGCCGCCCTCCGGAACAGCGCCCGGAGGTCCGCCGACACGCTGAGAAGGTCAGTATCCGACGAGAAGCTGGCCGGGGTGACGGTGGAAAACGAGGACTCCCTGGACATCCTGGTGCGCTACCCTGACCCCGCCGCCCGCCAGGCCGTCCTGGACCTCCTGGACAAGAGCTACTACGGCCTGGAGGTCAAAAACGATGCCGAGGGAGTCCTCACCGTCGTCCAGACCTCCGAGGAGGCCTCGGACGTGCGCAGCCTCACCGGCCGCCAGGCCCTCGAGACCATCCGCAACAGGGTCGACATGTTCGGGGTGGCGGAGCCGGATATCCGGCCCCAGGGTGAGGACAGGATCCTGATCCAGCTGCCGGGCTTCGATGATCCCGCCCGCGCGGTGGAGCTCATCGGCCGCACTGCGGTGCTCGAGTTCAAGCTGGTGGACGACGGGCCCAAGACTGCCGAGGAGGCCCAGCGCACCGGGGCGCCCCCCGGCACCCAGGTCTACCAGGAGAAGATCACCGACCCCGCGACCGGGGCGGAGAGCTTCGTGCCGATCCTGCTCAGGAAGCAGACCCTCATGACCGGGGACACCCTCACGGATGCCCGGGCCTACGTGGGGGACTTCGGGGACCCCCGCGTCTCCATCCGCTTCGACGGACGGGGGGCGCGGGAATTCGGCGACATCACCGACCGCTACATCAACCGCAGGCTCGCCATTGTCCTGGACGACATCGTCTACAGCGCGCCCGTCATCGAGGCGCGCATCCCGGACGGGGAAGCCTACATCCGGGGCTCCTTCACCATGGAGGAGGCACGGCTCCTCTCCGTCGTCCTGAGGGCGGGGGCCCTGCCGGCGCCCGTGAGCGTCATTGAGGAGAGGACCGTGGGCCCCTCCCTGGGAGAGGACTCCATCCGGCAAGGCCTCCAGGCCGGGGGCCTGGGGCTCTTGCTTATCCTGGTCTTCCTGCTCTATTACTACCGCTGGAGCGGCATGGTGGCCGATCTCGCCCTCCTCATGAATTTCCCCATCGTCCTGGGGGCCCTGGCCGCCCTGGGCGCGACCCTGACCCTTCCGGGGATCTTCGGGCTGGTGCTCACCCTCGCCATGGCGGTGGACGCCAACATCCTCATCTTCGAGCGCATCCGCGAGGAGACCCGCCGCGACCGCCCGCCCCTCGCCGCGGTGTCAGGCGGCTTCGGAAGGGCCTTCTGGACCATCTTCGACGCCAACATCACCACCGTGCTGGCGGCCATGGTCCTCTACCAGTTCGGAAGCGGCCCCATCCGGGGCTTCGCGGTGACCCTCATCATCGGGATACTCTCCTCGATGTTCACCGGGGTCTTCGCCTCGCGGTTCGTCTTCGACCTCGCGCTCACCCGCCTCAGGCCCAAGAGGATCAGCATCTGACAAAGTCCGGTCCGGAGACCTGTCCCCGGAGGGGCGGGCCCTTGGATCCGGGCCCGCCGGCCATGCCTCCCCGGAACCCCGCCGGAGAAAGCCTCCCGGCCGCGCCCTTCCGGATGCCTGCCGCCCGGCCCTGCGCCGCCGCTCAAGGCCGGGCCGCTCCCGCCCGGAGGTGACAGGCCGGCCTAAGGCGCCCGAAAGCCTTTAGCCGCGACGGCCACCCGGCAAGGCCGGACATGCCGGCCTTAAACCGCCTGCCGGACAAGCCGGCCTTAAACCGCCCTAAGTCCTTCCCAACCCGCCAAGCACGCAGGAAACCACAAGCTTCAGGGGCCCTCATGTCAGTGGAACTCATCAAGCCCGGCGTCAACTTCGACTTCATCGGCAACCGCCGCTGGGCCTTCCTTTTTTCGGGCATCCTCATAGCCGCCTCCTTAGTCTCCGTCATCGCCCACAAGGGCCTCAACCTGGGGGTGGACTTCCAGGGGGGCTCGCTTATCCAGGCGCGCTTCGCCTCGCAGTCGGCCGACCCGGAGTCCGTCCGGGCGACCCTGTCCGACGCGGGCCTCAGGGTATCGAGCGTCCAGGATTACGGCGAGGGCGGCGAACGTGAGTACCTCATCAACATCCAGAACCTCGAGGGCACGGGCGACCAGGCTCTGTCGAGCCTGGCCATCGCGGCCCTCAAGGCCGCCTTCGGCGAGGACGGGGTGGAGATCAGGCGCCAGGAGATGGTGGGGCCCAGGGTGGGGGCCGACCTCCGCCAGAAGGCCCTGTACGCCGTGTATTACTCGGTCCTCATCATCATCATCTACATCTCCGGCCGCTTCGAGCAGAAATGGGGCACCTCCCTGGCCTTCTCGGCCATCCTCTTGGGCATCATTTACGTGGTCTCCCTCTTCGGGGTGGGGGTGGGCACGCTCATCATCACGGCCCTCATCGTCACCTGCATCACGTGCTACTTCATGCGCTTCTCCTTCGCGCTGGGGGGCATCATCGCCCTGATGCACGACGTGATCATCACCACCGGGGTGTTCTCCTTCCTCAACAAGGAGATAACGCTCTCCTTCGTCGCCGCCATCCTCACCATCATCGGGTATTCCCTCAACGACTCCATCATCGTCTTCGACCGCATCCGCGAGAACCGCTCCCGCAACCGCAGGGGCAACTACCCTGAAATCATCAACCGAAGCATCAACGAGACCCTCTCGCGGACGATCCTCACCTCCGGGACTACCCTGTTCGCCCTCCTGAGCCTGTATTTCCTGGGCGGCCCTGTCAACCAGGACTTCGCCCTGGCTCTCACCATAGGCATAGCCATCGGAACCTTCTCCTCCATCTTCATCGCCTCCCCCATCCTCCTCCTGTGGGAAAGCAAAGCCGGCCCGGCCCCTGACGCCGGGACCACTAAAGCCGGAGCGAAGGCCGGCTCCGCGAAAGCGGGGGCCGGCCCCCCGAAACCGGAGGCCGACTCCGCTAAGGCATAGGCCGTTGGCCGCGATGGCTCAGGCTTGGAGCCGCTAAGACATAGGCAGGGGGCCGCGAAGGCTCAGGCCGTTGCCGCGGCGGCTCAGGCTTGGAGCCGCGAAGACATAGGCAGGGGGCCGCTGAGGTTCAGGTCGAGGGCCGCGATGGGGCTCAGGCTGGGGCCGATGGCGGCTACTCGCGAACGGCAGCCAGAAGCGGCCGCGAAGAACGCAACGGCCCTATGATGAGCATCCACGAAGCCGCGTTGCCCGGAGGCAAAGCTTCTGGAAAGCCGCATTGCCCGGAGGCCGGGTTCCCCTCCCGAAAAACCCCCTCGACCGCGGCGGCGGCCCCAGTGAATAATATCGCCAGGCAAGGCGACTCCGGAATGTCGCGCCGCCGGAAAACCGTTGCTGCCATGAGTCAGCGCTTCCGGAAGGCGAAGCCCCGGATACTCCGCGTTGCCTGAGGACGAATCGGCCAGGTGACGGAGCTTCCGGAAGGCGAAGCCTTCGGAACGCCGCGTGGCCCGAAGACGGAACGGCCATGAGACGGAGCTTCCGGAAGGCGAAGCCTTCGAAAATCCGCGTTGCCTGAAGGGACGGAACGTCCATGAGACGGAGCTTCCTTTAGGATGGCCTTCCCATGGTCTGCTCTTCAGGGAAGCCTCCCGCCGGGATTGTTGTCGGCGTTGCATTCCCTCGCGAACTTTCCGCCCGCAGGCATCCGCAACCCGATATTCGGCGCGCGGCGCGCCTTGCGCCCAAAATGTGAAGGTTTCAGACGTGGCGCACCCCTGCCCGCAGCATCCGAACCTGCCCGGAAAGCGGGATAATCCCCGCGATTTCAGGCCATTCTTGACTTTTTCCTGTTCCGGGCCGTATATTTGCCGAAGACCCGAACGGCGCCGCGCCGTCCGGGCCCTCTCCGGCCCTGGCGGCGCGCAGATGCCCATTCGATTTCAGAGGCGGGCCTTCCCGCTTTCCCGATATGATCCGCCGTCCCGGGCCCGTTCCGGGGCGGCTTTTTTTTCCGGCCGCCGTCCCTTGCCGGGGCGCGCTTCTCCATTGCCGCAGAGATCCTGCCGTGTGGCCTGATTACCCTTCCTTATGAAGCCTGGCTGCCCTCTTTTTACGGCTTGCCGTACCATGAGGCTTGGCGCCTTGCCTTTGAGGCTGCGGCCGCTTCCCGCGGCAAATAGCCCCTCTCTCTTTAGCTCCGGGCCCTGGCTTCCGTCCTTTGTCTTCCGTCTTTTGGCTTCCGTCTTTTGGCTTCCGGCCTTTGTCTTCCGGCCTTTGTCTTCAGCCCTTTGGCTTCCGGCTTTAGGCTTTAGGCTTTAGGCTTTAGGCTTTAGGCTTTAGGCTTTTGGCTTTTGGCTTTTGCCTTCTGACCTTAGGCTTCAGGTCCTTGGCTTTTAGCTTCAGGCCTTTGGCCTGAAGCTCTTCCGCAGCCGCCGGGCAGGCCGTCTGTCCCGGCCAGGACAGAAGAGGGTCAGGCCTTTGCCGCTTCACGGCTTCGGCCTTAACCAAGCCCCCGGCTTCCCGCCGCGGCACTCGTCCCCGCAGTTCCCCCTGGCCTTCGACCGGACCGCGCCCCGCCGCTCAAATCCGGGCGCGCCCGTCCCCTTCTCCCGGCCTCTTTGCCTGGAACTCCCCTCAGGACCGCACACATGCCTGATCTGGTAATCCTGGACGGACATACACTCAACCCCGGAGACCTGGACTGGTCCCCCGTCTCCTCGCTCGTGGACGGCTTCACGGTCCACGACCGCACGGAAAACAAAGCCGACATCCTCCCCCGCATCGGCAAGGCCGAGCTCGTGCTCACCAACAAGACCCCTATCCGCCGGAAAACTTTGGAGGCCGCCCCGCAGGTAAGGTACGTGGGCATCCTCGCCACCGGCTCGGACAACGTGGACGTCGCCGCCGCCCGCGAGCTGGGCGTGCCCGTCACCAACGTGCCCCGTTACGGGACCATGGCCGTGGCCCAGTTCGCCATCGGGCTCCTCCTGGAGATAACCGGAAGGGCCGGCCATCACTCCGAGGCCATCCGGAAAGGCCGCTGGAAAAGCGCCCCGGACTGGTTCTTCTGGGACTACCCCCTCATCGAGCTCGAGGGCAAGGTCATGGGCATAGTGGGCTACGGGGCCATCGGGCGCGCCGTGGGGTCGATAGCCCGCGCGCTGGGCATGCGTGTCCTGGCCTACAACGGCGACAGGCCCCCCAAGAGCGAGGAGGCGGCAAGAGCCGACCCTCTCGTGAACTTCACGGAGCTTCTGCGCGCCTCGGACGTCATCAGCCTCCATGCCCCGCTGAAGCCGGAGACGAGGGGCATTATCAACCGCGCCTCCATCTCCGGCATGAAGGACGGGGTCATCATCATCAACACCGCCAGGGGAGCCCTCATCGACGAGCAGGCCCTGGCCGAAGCATTGGCCTCCGGGAAAGTCTACGCGGCCGGCCTGGACGTCATGGCCTCCGAGCCCCCTGACGACCATAACCCGCTCATAGCCGAGCCGGGCTGCCTCATCACCCCCCACATCGCCTGGGCTCCCCGGGAGACCCGCGAGCGCCTTATCCGCGAAGCCGCGGAGAACCTGAGACTTTTTCTGGCCGGGACTCCCCGGAACCTCCTGTAGCGGCCCCTTCGCGCCGCTCTCCTGTCCCGCCGCGCGGCGCCCTGGCAGGGACAAGTCCTCCAAAGCCGCCCATGCCCGAGTGCAGGGCCCGCCCACGCCGGCCAAGGCCCGTCTCAAGCCCGCCCGGGCCGCTCAACGGCCGGCAGGCCCGGCTCAACCGCCTGCACGCCTGCAGGCCCGGCTCAAGCGGAGCCGGGCCGCCGCGCGGGCAGGTTCAAGCGCAAACAGACGGCGCATACCCGCGCAAGTCCACTCAAGCGGCGCATGCCCGCGCAAGTCCATACAAGCGGCGCTCCAGCGAGAGAGACCGCTTAAGCGGTTCCTTCCGGCGCAAGCCGGCGGAGACAACGCGCCGCCGCGCAAGCCGGCACAAGCGGCGCAAGCGGCGCATGCCCGCGCAACCCGAGCAGACCCGCACAAGCGGCGCGCCGCGCGAGACCGCTCAAGCGGCTCATTCCGGCGCAAGCCTACGCGGGCCCGCTCTAATCCGGACAAGACCGCGCGTACCCGCGCCGCCCACCGTAAGCCCGCCGGCAAGGGCGGGCGGCCCTGCCTCACTGCCCTCCGCCAATGAACGCCCCCCAAGCCGTCGGCGCGGGCGGCGCGATACGCGCGAGAGGGGCAACGCAAAGGATAGTTCATGAAGATAATCATCGCTCCGGACTCCTTCAAGGGGAGCCTCAGCGCCGTGCAGGCGGCCCTGGCAGTCAAGAGGGGCCTCGTGAACGTCTGGCCTGATGCCGAGTACGTGCTCTTCCCGGTCTCGGACGGGGGGGAGGGATTCGCGGAGTCGCTGGTCTACCTCGAGGGCGGGGAACTCGTCAGACAGGAAGTCAGGGACCCCCTTGGCCGGAAGGTCTCGGCGACATGGGGCCTTCTGGGGGACGGCGAGACCGCCGCCGTGGAGATGGCCTCGGCCTGCGGGCTTTGGAGGCTCCAGCCCCAGGACCTGAACCCGGGGCGCGCCTCCACCTACGGCTTCGGGGAGCAAATCAGGGATGCCCTGGACAGGGGGGTCAAGAGGCTTGTCCTGGGCCTGGGCGGGAGCGCCACCAACGATGCCGGCACCGGCATGCTCGAGGCCTTGGGCATGAGGCTCCTCAAGGCCGACGGCTCGCCGATCGAGCCCGGCGCCCAGGGCCTTCTGGAACTGGCCTCCCTGGACGCCTCCGGCCTCCACCCGCGCCTGCGGGACATCGACATCACCGTGGCCTGCGCCGTCAAGAACCCCCTGACCGGCCCCAACGGCACCAGCCAGATCTTCGGGCCCAAGAAGGGCGCCACCAACCTCATCATCCCGGTCCTGGACGAGGCTTTGGCCCGCTTCCACACGGTGGCGGGCAAACTGGCGGGCAAGGACGTGGCGGGCCTCGAGGGCGCGGGGGCGGCAGGCGGCGTGGGGGCGGCCCTCATGCTCTTCACCGGGGCGGTCTTCGAAAAAGGGGTCCAGGTGGTTCTCTCCCGCGGCAAATTCTGGGAGAAGGCCGCAGGGGCCGACCTCATCATCACCGGCGAGGGCAAGACCGACATCGAGACCCTCTGGTGGGGCAAGGCCCCCCTGGGGGTATCCGACGCGGGGCGCGGCATGGGCATACCCTCCATCACCATCGCGGCCTGCCTGGAGCAGGGCTACCAGCGCCTCTACGACAACGGCATGGCGGCGGTCATGAGCATGCTCCCCTACCCCATGAACCATCCCCAGTCCCTGCGCCAGGCAGCCCCCCTCCTGGAGGATGCGGCCTGGCGCCTCGCGCGGCTCCTGTCCGTGGACTTCCGGGGGAAGTGACGGGCGAGCGCCTGCCCCCCGGCCTACCCTTTCAGGCTGCCGGCGCCAAGGCATGTTCGGCCGGCGGCGAGCCTGGAAGTCCGGGCCGCGACCGGCTCCCCCCCGCGAAGCGCGCGGCGGTTTCCAGGCCGGGCGGGGCGCTTCCGGGCCGCGCCTGGCGCCTCCCCGCGAGGCGCGCGGTTTCCAGGCCTGGCAGGTCGCTTCCAGGCCGCGCCCGGCGCCTCCCCGCGAGGCGCGCGGCGGTTTCCGGGCCGGGCAGGGCGCTGCGGCGCTCTCGCGGCGGCTGAGCCGCAACAGCCTGGCCGCCGCCGCTTGGCCGCGACGGCATGGCCGCGATGGCCTGGCTGCGGCAGCAGGGCATCGGCAACAGGTTCCGGAGCGCCTGAAGGTTCAGGCACGGCCGCAAGTTCCGGAATGCCCGCATTTTCCGGAATGCCCGCCGATATACCGGGCTGCTTACTGGCTCCGGAACGCTTGCGGCTTCAGAACGCTTGTCGGCTCAGGAATTCCCGCAAGTCCAGAACCGGCAACCGGCTTTAGGCCGCCCGCAGGCCTGGCAGGCTATGCGTGTTCCTGGCTGTCCGCCAGGTCAAGGCTGTCAGGAAATTCCTGGCCGCCCGGCAAGTTCCGTAGCGTACCCGATGTCCAGGGCGCTTCAGGTTCGCGGATCCCCGCGGCTGACGGAGGGATTCAGCGTTCGGTTTCCGGCTCGGTCTCCCGGGCGGATTGAGGGTCGCCGTCTTCCGCAGCCGCGGAAACCTCGGCCGGTCCGCGACCGTCTGCAGGGCGCGCTTCTCCAGAGGAGCCGGAAGATTCGACGAATCCCCGGCCCCCGGCGGAAGCCGACCGGGGTTTTCCCGTGCCGCGCCCTGCGGCTGCAATGAGCCCGTCTGGCGAGGAGATCCCGGCCGTATCTTCCGTATGTTCAGGCTCAGATGACTTCGCGTCGCCTGCCGCCGGTTCCAGGCGGAAGTCTCCCGGCAAGGGACGGACATCGTCCTTTGCGGCGTCCAAGCCCGTTTCGGCTCCGAACGGGGCCCGGCAGTCCCTCGGGACGGAATCCGATGAAGACGCTTCAGCGCGCATGGGTTCAACGCCTGAGGCCTCCATGCCGGAAGCCTCGGCATCCGGGGTCTCGGCGTCTGACGTCTCAACGCCGGAAGCCTCTGCGCCTGAAACGTTTGCGCCGGAAGCCGCGGCGCCCGCAGCTTCAGAGCCTTCGGCGCCCATTGCATCGGACATGGGGGCATCGAGGCCTCCGCCGTTGGCGCCTGGGTCCAAAGTCACGGTTTTCGTGACCTCGGCTTCCGCAGCATCAGATTTTAATGCCAAAGCCGCAGCAAGGCCGGATTCCATGACCGCAGATTTCGCGGCAGAGGCTTCCGAAGCCGGTCCCGCCGCCGCAGAGGCTTCCGAAGCCGGGGCCGCCGCCGCAGGGGCTTCCGAAGCCGGGCCCGCCGCCGCAGAGGCTTCCGAAGCCGGGCCCGCCGCCGCGGAGGCTTCCGACGCCGGGCCCGCCGCCGCAGAGGCTTCCGAAGCCGGGGCCGCCGCCGCGGAGGCTTTCGAAGTCCCGGCTTTCGCGTCAACGGTTTTCGAAGCCGGGGCCGCCGCCGCGGAGGCTTCTGAAGTCCCGGCTTTTGCGTCAACGGTTTCCGAAGAAGCGGCTCCTGCGGCATCAGGTTCAGTAAACGCTGACTTTGAAGCCTCAGGCTCCGCTTCCGAGGCTTCCGCCGCCTCGGCAGGCGAAGCCGGTGATGCCGCCGCAACGGCTCCCCTGCCCTCTTCATCAGCGGCCTCGGATGCCGCTGCCGCAGAGTCCGCAAAGTCGGCTTCCTCGGCGCCCTCGCCGGAGGCGCCCGCCGCGCCGGCCTGCCTGGAGGCAAGGTCCCTTGGCGCGCGGCAACACTTGCCGCAAGCGGCGCTCTCGAAGGCGAGGCAGCACATGAGCCTCCCGCACACCCCTGAGATCTTCAGGGTGTTGATGGCTATGTTCTGCTCCTTGGCCATGCGCACGGAGACAGGGTAGAAGTCCTTCAGGAAGCTCGCGCAGCACAGGGGCCTGCCGCACAGGCCGTTGCCGCCCAGCATGAGGGCCTCGCTCCTTACGGAGATCTGGCGCATCTCCACCCTCGTCCTCAGGCGCCGGACAAGGTCCTTGACCAGCTGGCGGAAGTCGACCCGGTCTTCAGCGGTGTAGTAGAAGATGGTCTTGAAGCGGTCGAAGGTCTTCTCCACCGAGACGAGCTTCATGACGAGCCCCAGGCGCTTGGCCGCCATCGCGCAGAAATCGAAGGCTTCGCGCTCCTCGAGCTCGTTTTCGGCCTGAAGGGAGAGATCGTCCAAGTCTGCCGCCCGCAGAAGCCTCCTGTTGGAGGGCAGGTACACCGGCTTGCCCTCGGGCGGGCCGGGATGGATGAGCGGCACTGTCGTCACCACCCCCATGCGGGTCACGTCATCCACCTTCACCAGCACCCAGTCGCCCAGCTCCAGCGGCAGGTCGCCGCAGTCGAAGACCTGCACCTGGCCGCCTAAACGCAGGCGGACATTCACGGTGCGGCGGCATAGCGTGTCAGGGTCTTCAGGGAAAGGCTGGCGGCGGGGAGGGATCCTCTGGCCGCCTTGGGACGCCTGGAACTCCCGGACGGCGCGCCCGGCCCCCTTGGCCGCAGGGGTCCTGAACCCCGGGCGCCTGGGCGGCATGCCTTTGGGCTGCGCCGCTTTGGGGTCAGCAGTTCCTTTGGGTCCGGGGGGCCTGTCGCTTGTGGATGGCATCTGATCTCATGGCTCCGGAACGCTTCGGGCGGGAAGGCTTTGCCCCGGGCGGGCCAAGCCTTGTCCGGGGAACGGACCGGTCAATCCGGGAAGCGCGGGCAACAGGCTGCGGGGCCTCAGACGCCCGCTGGCGCGGGCGTGAGGCCCTGCGGCCCGCGCTTCCGCTCCAGGGGCGTCCGCGGGAGAGGCGGGCAGGCAGGGCTGCGGCAGGCGCAGGAAAGCCGGAAGGGCAGCTTGCGTCAAAGGCGCGGAAGGGCCAACGGCAGGTGGCGGAGGCCGGGGGACGAAAAACCGGCGGGCTGAAGGGGACTGGGCGGCGCCGGAGGCGCCGATCCGCCTGGGACGTGCCTGAGGCGCGCAAAGCGGCAACGAGAGACGCGGAACTGAGGGGTACGGAGCGAAGCTGCGCGGGACTGCGGCAAGCGGAACGCCGCCTCGCCAGGCTGCGCGGGGCTTGATTTTCCGGGCGGAACCGCGCCGCGCTGTTTTACGCCGCGCCGGAAAGCGTCAGACGGGGCGGAAGAATCCTGTCGCGGCAGATGGCGGCAGAAACGTCCGCCGCCAGAAAAGCCTTGGCGCGCCAAGGGGATTATGGGCTCAAGGTTCCAAGGGCCAAACACCCAAGCGTAAAGGCTCCGGGGACTGAGGGAGCTCCAAGGCTCAAGGGCCCGAAAGTTCTTTGGTTCAAGGACCCTAAGACGCATGGTGCCGAGGGTTCGATGGTTAAAAGGCTTGCCGGGCGTAAAAGAAAAGCCGCCTTGAAGGCGAATCGGCCTGCAGCCTCTTCATGGCCGCATCGGCCGGCGGCCGGCATCGGCCAGCGCCCGGCCTTCCGAAGCCGCCTAAGAAGGCCAGGATCCCTATTATTCTAGCACGGTGGCCCAGAAGTTATCAAAAACAAGCTCAGCCTTGACGAAGCGTCTCACGTTATCCGACATGCGCCGGCAGGCCTCCTCGAAGACAGGCAGATCCCCTGCCTTGAGCTCCCCCGCGAAGGCCCTCAGGGCCGGGGACGGGGCGGGTCCGTCAAGGAGCCCGTCATCCCCCGAGGCGCCCAGCACCGCGGCATCTCTCCACCAGAGCCTCAGGGAGAGTTCCGCCAGCTCCAGCCAGTCCGCCGGCCCGAAGCCATCCTGGCCCTCATCGACGGACTTGAGGGCCCCGTAATCGGCGGCCATCCCTGCGGCGCACCTCATGCCCTGCAGCAGCCTGGCCGGTCCCTTGGGCCGGGAGAAGACGGCGTCGACGGCCTCCCTGAAGCTCTTGGCGATTTCCGGATCGGTCATGAGAGCCTTGCCCAGCGCCCCGCCCGAGAGACCCGCCAGGAGCTCGGCCTGCGGCCCGGTCATTCCTCGCCTGGCGGCCAAGGCCTTGAGGATCTCCGGACGGGGAAGGGGCGGGATCCTGAAGTGCACGCAGCGGGACACCAGGGTGGACATGACTGCCGAGGAAGCCAGGGCCGTAAGGACTATCAGGGTATCCGGGGAGGGCTCCTCCAGCGTCTTGAGCAGGGCCCCCCCGCTCTCGTCCGTGAAGCTGTCAGCCCCCCGCACCAGGGCCGCCTTGGTCCTGCCTTCGAAGGGCCGGAAGGTCAAGGCGTCGCGAACGGAGCGCACGTCGTCTATGGCGAGCCTGGCCGTCTTCCCTTTGGGTGCGATGGTCACGATGTCCGGATGAGTCCCCGCGAGGATTTTCCGGCAGGGCAGGCACTCCCCGCAGGGCGATCCGGGGGGGCCCGGGGCCTCGCAGTTGACGGCCATGGCCAGATCCCGCGCCAGGGTGTACTTGCCGCAGCCGGAAGGGCCGGTCAAGAGGATAGCGTGGGGGAGCCTGCCCGAGGCGAGCATGCCTTCCAGCGCCCGCTTGGCGCCTTCGGCGCCGATGAGGGACCAGGGCATCAGAAGAGCCCTTTGAGCCGCTGGGACTCGGAGGCTCCCGCAGGCTCCCGGGAGCCGTCATCGGCCGCTTCGGCTGCCGCAGGCGGCTCGGAACTCCCGGGGGAGACCGGCGCTTCCGCAGGGGCAGACTCGCCGGAAGGGCCTTGAGGGGCCGCTGGGGCCCCTTCCGCCAGGGGGGCGGGATCCAAGTCAGTCACTGCGGCAAGAGCCCTTGCCGCCAGACTCGAGGCTCCGGGCGAGGAAGGCTCCGCTTGGGGCGGGTGAGGCTCTGCCTGAGAAGCGGCATGAGGCTCGGAAGCGGCCGGATTCCCCTCAAAAGGCGCGGGCTCCGCAGAACCCTTCATGCCGATTCCTAAACCTGTCTCAGCTAGCCAAGCCCTGTCAGGAGGGGATGCCGTCTCAGAGGGAGCTGCAGTATCAGGTGGGACTGCCTTATCAGGTGGGGATGCCGTTTCAGGAGTGAAGGCCGTATCTGGAGGGGCTGCCGTATCTGGGGGGAATGCCGTGTCAGGAGGGGCTATCGTATCAAGGGGAGATGCCGTATCAGGGGACCCTGCCGTATCAGGCGGGGGTACCGCATCAGGAGGGGCTATCGTATCAAAAAGGGCTGCCGAATCAGGAGAGGATACCGCATCAGAAGGGGTTGCTGTATCAGGCGGGGCAATCGTATCAGAAAGGGCCGCCGTATCAGAAGGGGATGCCGTATCAGTAGGGGATACTGTATCAGGCGGGGATCCCGTATCAGAAGGGGATACTGTATCAGGCGGGGCTATCGTATCAGAAAGGCCCTCCGTATCAGGCGGGGATGCCGTCACAGGAGAGCCGGTGAAGGGCGGCGAAATGTCCTCCCCTATGAACGCGGCAGGTTCATCTGGAAGAGCGTCTACGGGAACGGGGGCCTCGGCATACGCTACAGGCGGGACCGTGTCCTTTAAATGAACGTCTGCAGGCACCGGTTCATTGGGAAGGGCATTAGGGGGGACAAAGGCCTCGGAAAAAGCATCCAATTTAGCATGCGTATCCGGAAGCGAAGCCAAGCGTGTCGGAATATCCAGCATCGAATCCCCGCGCAAGGCTTCGTGGGGCATGTCATGATCAGGGTGGGGCCTTGCGGCGCTGGAGGCGCCTTCGTCAATCTGTCCTGAAGGGTATCCAGCGCCCTGGTACGCAGTTTTTCTCGCTGTCTGAGCGTTTTCCAGCCCTGCCTTCGGCCTTAAGGCCTGTCTTGCCTCCGGTCTCGGCACCTGCCCTGCCTCCGTCCCGGTGGCCTGGCTCGCTGGATATTCTGCCACCTGCCCAGTGGCCAGCACCGTGGTCTGCCCCGTTGCCTGCCCTGCCTCCTGCCCCGCCATTTGTCCTGCCGCCTGTACGGAGTCATTGCCAGGGAAAGGCGAAGATTCCCGGCCTTCAATGGCCCCCCCTACGAAATCCTCGTCTTCCTCGTCAACCTCCCAAGGCTCCTTACGCTCTTTACCGTCCGAGAGGCCCTTAGGCCCCTTCAGCCATTTGGGCCCCTTGAGAGCGTCGGGAGCGGCAGACGCTTTGAACGCTTGGGGACGTGACGGCCTCCCAAGTCCTGCGGGCGGCACTGAATGCAAGGCGGCCGTCGACCGAACGGGAGCCGCAGGCAACGCGACCGCCCGGGGCCGCGCGGGCGCCCCTGGCTGCTCGGCCTCAGCAGGCCGTGCGGGCGCCCCGGATTGCTCGGCCTTAGCAGGCCGTACGGGCACCCCAGGCTGCTCGATCGCAACAGGCCGCACGGGCGCAACTGGCCGCACGTGGGAGCCGGGCCTGCCCTGCAAAGAGGATGCGGACAAGCTGTCAGCCCAGTCAGGATCATTAGGGAGGTCAGGGGGGCCTGAGTCGGCCGGGAGGTCAGGCGGGTCGAAGTCCAACAGGAAATCAACGGACGAGTCAGGCGGAAAGCCGGAGGGGCCGACATCAGGCTGTGAGTCCAAAGAGGCGAAGTCAGGCGGCAGGGCCATTTCGGAGTCGCTTTCCAAGTCCTCCGGTCCTTCCGCTGGAGCATGCCAGGGCTCCAGGCCCCCTCCCGGCCGGAAAGCTCCCTGCTCTCCGGAATCGCGGGGGGAGCCGCCCGCAGCCAGGGCTGCCAACTTATCAGTCTCGGCAGGGAAGGCCCCGGGTTCCGAGGAAAAACTCGCCTCCGGGTCCGAGGGCGAGAAGTTCGGGAGCCCGCAGGGCGCGAAGGATTTCTCAGTCGCGTTCCCGCTGCCTGCGCTGGCGAAAGGCTCGCGGCTTCCTTCGGCGGCGCCGGACAGCCATCCTCCGCCCCCCCGTTTCCCCTGAGGCCAAGCGGCGGGAACGCCCGGAGCTCCCGGGCTTGCCGGGCCCCCGTGGCTTGACGAGACTCCCGGGCCGCCGCCGGGAAGGGGGCCGGCATCCTCAGGCGAACGCGGGGTGACCATAAAGTGGGACTGCAGATGGCGGTTGAAGGAGGTCCACTCCGAGCCGGAATGGGCGGTCTCCGGTTTAGCCTCCCTGGCCAGGTACTCGGAGACCCCTGTGAGATTGCCGTCAAGGTTGTCCACGAAGTGGAGGGCTATGCCCTCCAGGACCTTGGGTGTCACGCAGGACCCCATCTCTGGTTTGCCGTGATGGCTTACCAGGAGGTGCTGGAGCAAGAGGAGCTTCTCTTCCGGGAACCCCGGCAGCTCCTTAGCCGCCTCGGCCAGGAAAAGCGGCCCGATGACAAGGTGGCTCAGAAGCCTCCCCCGGGTGGTGTAGTCGTTGTCAGGTCCGCCCGAGAACTCCCAGACCTTGCCGATGTCGTGGAGGGCGGCCCCTGCCGTCAGCAGCGAGCGGTTGAGCAGGGTCCCGTAATGCCTCCCCACGAATTCAGCGAGCTTCACGACAGAGAGGGTGTGCTCCAAAAGGCCTCCCGCGAAGGCGTGGTGAAACATCTTGGCGGCCGGGCCGGTCCAGAAGCCCGCCGCTTTGGGGTGATTCAGGGCGCCCAGGGTTATGGCGCGGTAGTCAGGGTCGGCCATGCCCTCCAGGATCGTCAGGAGCTCGCGGCGCATGGCCTCCCCGGATTTTGCGGAACGGCTCTGGTAATCCTCCGGGTCGCAGTCGGCCTCGTCGACGGGGAAGGCGTTGCGGACCGTGAGCTGCAGATCGCCCCGGTAGCTCGTGATCTGCCCGGTGAAGACGGCCACCTTGCCGGGGGAGATCTTGGGCTTGATCCTTTCCACGTCGTCCCAGACCTTGCCAGGGATAACGCCGGAACTGTCCACCAGCTTGAGGGTCAGGTACGGGGAGCCCGTGCGGGTCTGGCCCAGGGTAGCCGACGCCACGAACAGCGGGATGGTGACATCCCTGCCCTCGGCAAGGTCCTTGATGAAGAGATTTTTTTCCACGCGCATTTTGTCTGGGTCTTTCCGGATTTTTAAGGGGGCTGGAACGCTACATCCGGTATTGTAGCAGATTGCTGTTCTAATTTTAACCGAAGAGGGGCAATAGGCAAAACAGCCAAAAACGATGAAAAACAAAGAGAAACAAAACAAAGCCGCGGAATGACAGGCGAACAAGCGGACAAAGGGGGCAAGATGCCAAAGAGGGAAAGAAACGGGGGGGCAAGCAGACGAGGGGACAAGACGGTTGGAGTGCAGGAGAGCAAGGAAACGAGAGGACAAGACGGCAGGCGTGCAAGAAGGCAAGGAAATGAGGGGACAAGGGCTCGACAAGGCGCAAGGCGGCAGGGCGGCAAAAGGGGAAAGGTCTAAAGGGCAAGGAGACGAGGGGGCAGGGGTCAAGTGGGTAGAATGGGGGGGACATGGGGCAAGGGATCCGGTAAAAGAGACAAGGCTTCCAGGATCAGGGGGCTTGAGGGCGGTTGAAGATGGGGTAAAATGGGGAAGCGAGGCTGAAACTGGCGAGTGAAAAACCCGAGGCAAGAGGGTGTTTTTGAGGAAGGTGCTGAGGCGAGAGGCAGGCAGGAATACAGGCAGCGAGAGGAATAGAAGAAGCGAAGGCTAAGAAGGCAGGCAGTAACAGTAAGGCTAAACGGAAAGAGCGGCAAAAATGGACGTGGCGAGTCAGGGAGAATTTTTTGGAAGAAGTGACAGGGCAGGCGGCAGGTCAGCAGTTGGGGCTGGCGGCTCGTAAGGGGCCGAAGGGGGAAGGACTTGCTGAATGCCGCGGCTGGGCAGGGCAGGGAAAACGCAGAAACTGCGGCTGAGGGCGGGCGCGCTGGGTGCTGATGCGGGGAAGATTTACTGCCGGCCGTGGCAGGGCAGAGCAAAATAGCGGAAGTTGCCTCTGAGGGCGGGCGCCAAAGAGCCGACGGGGAGAGGGGAGGCCTGAAGCAGCGGCTACAGTGCAGGGAAAAGGGAAACGGCGAATGTAAAGGGAGAATCAGAACCCGGAAGGATGAGGGGCAGGCCGTGACGGAAAGGCATTGGGAATGCCATGCGGACAGGGTGAGCAAGATTGTAATGCAGGCCAAGCCGACTGAAGCCAGCGGACGGCGACATGTGGCTTTCTGCAAAGGAACGGAAGGGCTAAAACTCTTCGGCTGACCCTTAACGGCGCCCTGCGGTTAGACGGAAAGAAGATACCGGCAACGGGCAGCTCATGAGGGGAAAACGACTCCCGGAAACTGAAAAGTCATTCGCTGGCGAAGCCCCGCAACGCGACCGTCCCGTCCAGAATGACCGAAAGTCCGAAGGGATGCTGGTCTGAGGCTTTAAGGTACTCCTGCTCAGCTTTCAGGACGGCTGAGGCTGAAAAGCGTGGGAAAACGAAAGTATGCCGCCAAATTTTTACTGCGCCTCAATGGCGACACTGTAAAGGAAAGCAAGCCGGGACAGGAAAAATTCAGGGATCATGTGAACCTGCGGCACTCACGGTACCATTGAGTTTCTTAAGAAAATGAATCTCGTTTCAAATCATTGAGTCTCAACCGCCAAGTTCAAGTTGCGCCGCCGCCTCGCGAACGCGAGTATGCATTGCAGGCGGATGCCTGCAGCACCTTCAGGACCGGGAAGATAGGAGGCGCAAAAAACTGAAGGCGATGCCGGCTGATGACAGCTGCCGGCTTGTCAGTGAGGCGGGTACCTGGCTACTTCAGCAGCTCCGGCCCCCTCCAGGAACTTGCCGGGTCCGCCTGGGAGTTCGCCCAGTTGTGGCGCTTCAAAAGACGGTAAACAGTGGATCTCGGGGTGACCTTGCCGACTCGCCCGTTATAAGAGGCATGCAGTTCAGACAAGGTGACTCCGTGCCCTGCAAGGCACCGTTCGCGTTGCTCCCTGAGAAACAGCGCCTCTTCCTCCAGGCTCATCAGACTGTTGCGGCGCCCGCCCCAGGTGTTTTTAGGCCTTATTGCCTCGGGTTCCCGCACCAGTTTCATGTCGTTGAAGACTGTCTTCACATCGATGCCGAAGGCGTCGGCAAGCCGTGCCCTGGTTAGGCCCTGGCGAGCCGAAAGGAGAACCAGAAGGCCGGCGCGGTACTCCCGCTGGTCTTTAGGGCTGTCCCGGAACCGCCTGGCCCTGTCCAGCTCTGCGGGCGTGAACTTGGCTTTTCTGCCCATAAGCCGCCTCCATAGGGTATTCAAAAGTATGAAAATGACTGAATCGGTTAGTGGATTCAGAAAAATTATAGATGTCGCGTTGATGAAGGTGGCAGGGCACAATACCTTCAACCGGAAAATTTGCCCTGTCGCCCTCAAGGCGATCCGCAACTCTCAGACGGCTACGCAACCAGCGGTGTTTCGCCTTAACCGTACGTCAGTTCCGGATAACCAAAGGGAAGAGTATTCTGCCTGCCCGCTCAGGGGCATCAACTGCCACGCAGGTCGGACCTGCAAAACTCTTCGCCTTCTTCGGCAGGCTGTTTAAGGACAAAACCGAAAGCTTTGGCCCTGAACACTTGGGATGCCGCCTGCTGAAGGCGAAACGCCCGCGGGAAGCCCGCGGGCGTTTCGGGGGGGTACGGCCCGCCAGAGAGTCAGGCGGGCCATACCGTTCAAGGACACGATGCCATAAGCGGGCTTAGAAGTTGTAGACGAGGCGCAGGCCGCCTGAGACGCCCTGGCGCTGGCCCACATAGCCCTGGACACTCAGGTCGACGGTGAGGCGGTCGGCAGCGGCGAAGCTGACGCCGATCTCCCCGATGCCGGACCCGCCCTTGAGCTCGGGCACATCGATGGCGAAGCCGCGTACGGTGCCCTCGGCCTTGCCGTCAAGCTCGTGCTCGTAGGCGGCCCCGAAGTACGGCTTGAACCACTCGTTGACCTCGGTGCTGATCCTGAATCCGGCACGGAGGCGATGGGAGCTGATGTCGTCGAAATGCACGGGGACCCCGGCGACCGACAGGTCCTTGCCGCCCTGATGGGTGAAGAGCCACTTCCCGTAAAGGTCGAAAGTGGTCGAGTCGGAGATGTTGAACACACGCCCCACGCCTACGTGGAACCCGTAGTAGGTGGAGCTGAGGTCGTAGCGGTGGGTCAAGGGAAGATCGGCGCTTTCGAAGTCGGCGGAGACCCTGCCGACCCGGCCAGATGCCTCGAGGTAGGTGTGGCCGGTGGAAGACCCGGCGAAGTCGAGCCGGCCGAGGAGGCCGCCGCCGACGTACTTGGTGTCGCCGCTGCCGTTCACGGTCCCGTAACCGGCTAAGTCGTTGTAGCTGTCGTAGGTGCCGTCCCCGAGCTCGAAGAAGGCGCCGACAGTCAGCCGGCCGGCGGAGACATCGGTCCCGTAGGCACCGCCGAGGAGAATGGACACGCCGCCCACATCGACGTGCGAGCCGGTCTCGTAGCGTTCATGGCCGTAGGACACCGCCGAGAAGAAGGAGAACCCGGCGTCAGCAGCCGCGAAGACCGCGCTGCTGATGCCCTCTCCCGCCACGAAGTCAGAGCCCCTGTTGACGAAAGCCTGGGAGGCCACCTGACCCTCGGAAAGGGCCTTCATGACCGGGTGGGCAGATATGCCGTAAATGTTGCCCACGATGTCATCGCCGACGATGACCCAGTCAAGGTCGTACCGCAAGGTAAGGCCTGACGTGTACGGGTCCACCCTGACATCTAACGGTTCGGACAAGCTGTTGGACTCTATGATCGTGGTATCCACCCCGAAATTATCCAGATCGCCGTCAAGCAAGAGGACGGAGTCCGTGAGGTCCGCACTGGTCGCTTTGAGGAGCGGCTTTTGACCGTCGTAGCCAGTGGGGGCTACCAGGGTAAGCGTGGTATCCCTGGCGTTAAGGGCATCCAGCAGCAGATTGTCGGAATCAGCCACCTGAATCCTGCCGCCCCTGGAACCGATGTCCATTTGCCCTACGTGCACTTCTCCGTCAGCGTTGTCCACCCTGAATTCTTTGCCGTTGTTAATGTCTACCAAGCCGAAATACGCTCCGAATCCGATAGCGGCAGGGAGTGTAAGACTTGTGGGAGCGGTGCCGTTTATAGTGTTGTCTGCCGTGATCAGCGTGTTCTGGGCAGTGACGTCCAGCGTGCCCGCGTAGAAGTCAAGGTCGGCCTTGTTCTGAGCACCAGCGCGGTTGAGGATGATCTCGGGAGCCGAGAGGCTGTAGGCGATGAATTTGGAACTGCCCGCGCCTGCGGTGGCGTCGTTATCAGCGCCGGTGCTGACGCTTAACACGCCGCCCACCGTCACTTCGTCGAA
>JAITRL010000207.1 GCA_031288415.1 Deltaproteobacteria bacterium
CTGGATATCTCCTCGCCGGTCAAGGCGGGGTTGAAGAGTTCAGGGCAGCCGGGGTTCCGGCCGGATCCCCTGTACAGGGCCTCGCTCCAGAAATGCCTCCAATGTTCCTCGGACAGGCCGTTCTCCGCGGACGGGAAAAAGGGGCCGGTCACTCCGCCCGTCGCCATTATCAGGGCCTCGAAGTCCTGTGGGAACGAAAAGAAGGTCCTTGCGCGGATCTTGTAAGGCGTGAGTTCCGTCGGAGCCGTCAGGCGCGGGGCCCGTGCCGCCGACTCCACGGAGTCCGGGATGCCGAGGAGCTTCACGGTTCCGGAGCCTTCCGGGCCGCTGAGGCACATGCCCCCGTCCCCCGCCCAGAAGGTGGAAAAGAACCAGCCGAACCGGAACTTCCTGAAGGCCGCGAACATGAGCGTTGAGCCGCGGTCCCGCGGCGCGGCGTAAGTGGCCGGAAAATCATGGTCCGCGCGCTTCCTCGCGGAATGCCGGGGTATGCTCCTGTGCGCCTTGAAGATCGAGCCGAAGACGGCGGAGTTGAAGATCTCGCCTCCTTCCAGGCCCTTGAAGCGGGGATCAGAGGCAGGCAGGGAGAGCTCCCCGCCTGCGGCCTCGCGGAGCTTTTCCGCGAGATCCTCGATCCTTCTGTCATGCCCCCTGGCGTGCCAAGCCTCCGAGCGGGCGAGGAAGGCCTCGACCGAGGCCGCGCAGGCCAGCTGGGCCCCTTCGCGGGGGAATTTTGCTTATCCGTAGCCGCCCTCCGCCGCGACCGCCGCCCAGCCGGAATCGCGGGAGAAGCTCATCCGGAAGCCGCCGCGGCAGTGAGAAGCCGGCCCGGCGCAGGAGTTCCCGCAGCAGCTGGCCGCGAGGGCGATTATCCGGCTTTCCGGGATCTCGAGGAACCCGCTGGCCGCGCCCTCGGCCGGGCGCCAGCCTCCGTCTCCGGGCGCTTGGGGCTCCGGCGGGGGCGCTTGGGTGACGAAGTAGTCTTTCTCGAAGGCCGCGAAAGGAACATTGTCACCCTCCAGGAAACACAGGAAAGACATGTTCCCGTCGTAGGGCTTCCAGCTTCCGGCGATCTTGACAGCGGCCCCGTCAGCGGAGACGGAAATCAAAGGTGGAGGGCCGTCAGTCCCCTCACTATGGCCGAAGGCGGCCGAGCTTGCGTATGTCGCGCCGCTTACCGTAAAGAAGCCGTTGGAACTGACTCGGGTGATCCTGAAGGCCCAGGCGGCGGCAACGTCAGCCGTATAGGTCATCTCCCGGCCGTTGCTGCCTTCGATGTCGCCCGCCTGGGCGAGCATGATACTGGTGCAGCTTTTCAGCCATGATTTTCCTGTGAAGCTCTTGAGCGTGAACGCGACAGCCGGCCCCTCGCATTGGGCAAGGAACTCTTTCGCGCTCTCGGCCGTCTGGCCGGGTTGCAGAGAATGAAGTCCAGGCATGGCCTGAAGCGGAGACTCTGACTGAAGCCGCGAGGCGGCCTGAAGCGGCGGGCCAGGTTGATGGGCCGGAACCGGGGGGGCTTGCTTGAGCGGTGGAACTGCTGAGGGGACGGTCTGGCCGGGCCGCTTGACAGCTTCAGGGGCCTTCATCTGAGGCGTTTTGCGGAGGCTCACGCCAGTCCGTGACGGAAAGACGGGAGCCAGAGGCCTTTCAGGGGCGCAGTTTGCCGAGTTCACGTCACTGGCTCTGGTCGGGTCCTGTACACGGTCGGTCACCGAAAAGGATTCCCCCATGCCGGCAGGCGTGAGGGAAAGATCATAGGACTGTCGGGCTTCCTGAGGGTTGACGGCATGTGGCAACGCGTGTGAGGTCTCTATATCTGACGGTTGCTCAGGGCAACCGGAAGCGCCATTTTTTTGATCGCTTGATTTTCCCCGAGCGGGAAGCCGTTTTATGTTATCGGTGATGAATTTTTGGATACGCGCGGCGCAGATCACGGGATCCGACTCGATCCAGTTCGCCTTGTTCAGGCGGGCGATTGATGAACGCCCAAAACAGCGAAGATGTATTCCGCACGATCTGACGAAAGCATGGTTGATCCGACGCATGTCAGCGTGTTCCGGATTCTTCCATAAGGCGCTGATCCCCTTGAAGTATTTCATCGAGGCATCGAGGAAACCCGCAATGGCCTTTGGAACTTCCTGTTCAGAGGTTCCTGCCGCTATTAGCGACAGATCGGTCCACGCGCCGAAGGCGGCGAGGCAGCATTCGCTCTTAGGCCCGCCCATCTGTGCGCGAAATTTGCTCATCATGTCGTTAAGCCGGCAGCAGGCCCAGTCGATGTTCTTTGATTTTCCCATCCGCGTTTCCGCAGGCGGCCTCAGCCGCCGGTTCCTGACGGCAAAATCCAGCCCTGCCTGAGCGGTCGGGCCATGACCGCTGGCCCTGGCCAGGACTGGGTCCTTAAGTGAACAAGTCATCGTTATCCATGGGAGGATCCTCTTGCATGACACGATGCCTGAAGATCCTAGGAGACTGTCGGGGAAATCGATTTTGCGTAATACCTAAAATGAGAAAACTCATGAATTTAACGCCGCTTGACTAAAAATATTTTGTAAGCGGTAAATTTTTATCGTGTACCGTAC
>JAITRL010000262.1 GCA_031288415.1 Deltaproteobacteria bacterium
GCTGCCCTAGTTTTCCTGATGATGGTTGTAGGCGGGGCTTCCTCAGAGTCTATCGAGGAAATTGTTGGCATTGCCCATTCAACTGTTTTTGCAGATATTGAAAAAATTAGAAATCCAGCACCAGATAATAAGAAACAGTGGGGTGGAGGGAATAACTTCTTAATGACGCCAGATGACGAAGAACAGTTTTTATCTAAATATTTAGATGAGTCTAAGAAGGGTTTAATACTTACAGTAAACGAGTTACATCAGGAATATAATAATGTCGTTGGCAAAGTTACACCTAAATCAACAATATATCGTATATTGAAACGTCACGGTTGGCGTAAAGTAGCCCCAGACAAGAGACATCCAAAAGCAGATCCTGCAGCACAGGAGGAGTTCAAAAAAAAACACTCAAAATGGAAGTGGGTAAAGCTTTAGCTAAAAACAAAAACAATCTTCCAGTAGATTTAATGTTCCAGGATGAAGCCAGATTTGGAAGAATGTCAGATCCTAAATCTTGTTGGTGTCCAGCACCATATAGGCCCATAGTGCCTACCGCACTAGTTCGTGAATATCGATATGTTAATGGAGCTGCATGCCCTAAAACGGGTAGATTTGATTATATGACTTGTGACGATATGAAAACAGCAAATATGTCTAAGTTTTTAAAGCAAGTTAGCAGATCTCATCGTAATAGGTTTGTTGTTATGGTCGTTGATGGTGCGTCATCACATAAGGCAAAAAATTTAAGTATCCCAAAAAATATAGAATTAATTATCTTACCGCCGTATTCTCCTGAGCTTAATCCGCAGGAGCAGGTATGGAGGGCGTCAAGCGCAAGCCCAAAGCCAGGCTGTAAGACGGCCTCGCCGCAGGTTTAAGCCGGGAGAGGGAGAGGACGCCCTGAGTGCAACAAGAACAAGCCAAAGGGTGCACGTGCTGCAGGCCTCAGACCTTCCAGGTCTAAGGACAGAAGGGGCAGGGGCCGCGCTAAAGATTTGGAAGATCAATCCAGGGGACGGAGCTTCCCCTTGAGAGGCGTTGTCATCTCGGGAACAAAGAATTGAAAAAATTTGAGAATTTCGGCCGATGGGCGTTGTCGCCTCAGAAATGATGAAACAGAAAAAAAATTGAAAGCTACGGACGATTACATTGCCTCTTTCTGAATATCCCCCATAAAATATAATCGTGAATATTGTAAGAATATATGATACTTTATATATTAAATAATATTAACAAACTTTTTTATAAAACCTATTGTTAATCCCCCGAGGTAGTGTTGGAGGAACTTCTCGACCCCTCACTGACGGAACAGGTGTTCGGGCGGCTGAACAAGCGGCCGCTGACTGTTGCGGACGAGCCGGAGGGCGAAATCACGCCGCCCGCGCCAGTCCAGCCTGTGCCGGAGAAGTACCTGCATCCGGCCGGAACCCGCGCGCCGCGCCCGGGCGCCGACGGTTTCCGTTGATATTCCGGTTTCTTGAAAACCGGCCCGGCAATAACAGCCGCGAAAAGCCTTAAATCCTTGATACAATCCCGGTCGCCATGCCTCCGGCGCGTTCAGCGGAAGAACAACCGGAGAATAGCCCTCCGATGTGCCTGAAAGGCTTGTCCAGCCTGGGGGCCGCCTAGCCGCCTCCGCCGGCGCTGCCGCGGGGCCGGCATCCCGGCCCCGCCTTGGTCACCGCGCCCGGTCCGCCGGGGCCGCGCGGCGCCCCGTCCCATGCCCGCGCGCCGGCCGCAAGTCTTCCCGGCCTGGCAGACTGCGCCGACAACGCCGGCTCTTCCCCGCCCCCAGGGCCGCAACCGGCCCTCACGCGCCGCGGCGCGCCTGAGCCTTGGCCCGCCGGAACCCGCCTAAGGCCTCCTCTTTAGATCGACGAGGACCCCGACCAGCTCATTGGCCACCTCGTCGAACACGTATTTCCAGGCGCCGATCGTAAATCCTCCGCCCATGGCGATGGAGCGCTCGACGGGAATCCTGGCGGCCGCATTGCCTTCAGGGTCCTCGATCCGCGCGAGGACCGACAGTTTCGTTTTTCCCAACCCCGGCATGAGCCATCTCGCGAACGCGTTCCCCGGCGCGTATTCCTTGATTTCGACGTCAATGGTCCACTGGCTGTTCCGGGTCTCCAGGCCGACTCCGCCGTCTTGGGCGTCTTGGGCCCCTTGGCTCTCTTTGGCCTCTTGGCTCTGGCTCACGACGGCCTCCCGGCTTGCCCGGCTTTCTTCCGCAAGCGCGCCTTTGGCTTCCAGGGCTTTCCGCAGGGAGTCGCCCATGGCCTGCCTGAGATCTACGGTCTCTTTCTCGTCCGGGGGAAACTCGAAGCCGGAGCTGTCAGTTATCTCCCCTACCGCGAATCTCGCCCCTGCAGGAACTTCCGGAGAGCCGGGGGTCTGGATGTAGCTGGACTTCATGCTGCATCCGAAGAGCAGCGCGGAACACAGGCAAAAAAAACACAGGCGCCACAGTGACGTTTTTGGCATGGCAGACTCCTCGGGCGGCTGAACCGTCCGCGCTTGTTCAGGCGGCGCCTTCAAAAGCGAGGCGCGATCCTTAGGGTTTAGCCCGGCCCTGAATTCCGCGGCTTCTCCCGGCATTTTCCAGGCTCTCCCGGATTGACTGCCGGCCGGCGAAACCGGCGGGAAGCGCCTCAGGGCCCGCGGCCTTCCGGGACGCCCCGTGAGGCGGTTCCGCAACTCCGCTGACAGGATCCGGGCGGGCGGGAACCCCTGGGCCGGGGGTACTTTCCCGCGCGCGAGCGCCCGCCTGGACGCTTGCCCCGCAGTCGAGCCTCTGATCCCATGTCGGCGTCGTGTTCCAGGGCAGGCGAGAGAGACTCTTATACGCCTGCCGGCCTGCGGCCGGAGCCATCGGGCTGGCCGCCGTATTGCAGCTGAAGTCAATACACCCGTCCCGACCTGCCGTCCCGAATGACGCGTTTGACGGGCTGCCGCGAAGGTGGCTTGCGCGCTATCTTACCAAATAAATCCCGCCGCGGACAGGCTGGACATGCCGGCCTGCTTAAGGCGGACATGGCGGCCGCGATAAATTTTGCGCCGGAAGCCCGTTCCCGCTGTTCTCCGGCAGATACCCGCCGCGCCCCGCCGGCTGAATCCTGTCCGCGACAATGACAAAGCGACAGATTCTTCACGGCTGAAAATGCCGTACGGAGTTCTGCGGTCCGGGACTAGCGGCAACGGCCTATTTTTTTTACTCTTGGCGGCATCCCGCCGGCGAGGAGACTGTCTGATGAAATCAATTTTCCGCAATGTCTAAATTGAGCACGTCTATGTAAATAATATAGATAATGATTATAATTTATTTTATATTATAATAATTATCTATATTACTTAATTTAATTAATATTTAATCAAAAACTCAATATTATTTACTGTTGATAATGTCTCTTTCATATAAATAGCAGCATTTCGCCTCAGAACCTTGTTGCGCAACCGCTTGAGATTACAGGCGCGCTTCATCAGGTTCCAAGCCCGCGAAACCTTTTTCAGGCCCCGGGCCGTTAACTTGCCGCAAGCCCATGCATTTCCTGATGATGCCGTACGCGGGCCCGGCCGCATGCTTTCTGAAGGCGCAGGCCGCCTTGCCAGTCTGCTCCCCCAGCTTGCGAGGCGTCTTCTCCCTGCAAGAGGCTTCAGAGCCGACATCAGGGCCGGAAAACGTGTCCTCCAGCGCTAACCAGCGGGGTCTTATCCTCCCGGCGGCTGGCTATAGAAGGGTCCATGCCGCTCGCGTCGCCGCTCCCGTCATTGGGCCCGCAGGGACAGCCAGCCAGCAACGGCCGCGAGCCTGAGCGTATGGCGACGTTTCGGAATTTCGGCCATGGACCGGGCCGCCCTGCCTGTCTCCCGCCCGCCCGCCCGCCCGCCCGCCTTCGGCGTACCGGCTGACGTGTTGGCCGGCCACTGCAAGCATGTTGTTTACCTGCCTGCGATGGCTTGGCGGGCGTGCGTCTTCTTCAGCCGTTAGAAGCTGCTGGGCATTATCATTGAAACGTAGTTCGGTATGCAATGATTTATATAATTATATATACTTTATTATTATATAATATATATAAGTAAAAAAATATTGACGTAGGCTGGATGGATAGAAATTAACATCCAAATATATGGATAGTTTTACCTTTAAATTGTTGTATTTTAATATAAAATTTATCATTTAGTTGTTTTTTCTGATTTTTGTTAAAAATTACCAGCCAGCCCTCTTTTTCTCCCGCCGTCTCCAAATACCTGGAAAGCTGATCGAGACTTTCTTCAAGAGGCTCGGCATCCTCAAGTTTTACCTCGACCAAGTATTCCCTTCCGTTGTAAAGGGCACACAAATCGACAGCTCCGCGACCTTCGGCATATTCATGATTGATTATTGCCCCGCTATTAAGAGCCCTTTGCAAAAAGGAAAACAATATAATAACGTGATTGGCTTCATCGTACTGGATAATTTTCAGCAAAGACAATCGTTTCGCCCTGGCATCCATGTTTTTACGCCAAAATATCTGGAATTCTTTTAACAAATCGCTTAACATAAGATTTTTTCCGTCTGTCCATATTTTATATGGTGTTACTGGGATAAATTTA
This sequence comes from Deltaproteobacteria bacterium, assembly GCA_031288415.1. Taxonomy (GTDB): domain Bacteria; phylum Desulfobacterota; class Desulfarculia; order Adiutricales; family Adiutricaceae; genus JAIRZX01. Next base: position 4,582 of record JAITRL010000262.1, read on the forward strand.
CCGATTTGATCGGTTAAGGTCCTTATGATAACTTCCTTATAGATTGGATTGGAAGGCCTGAGCAGTTTTTCCTCCGTCAATGACAGAAGACCCAAGTCTCGGCAGAAACGGCTGTCGTCATTGTCCGGGGACACGTTGGCCATGGTTCCGGCCAAAACGCTCTCCATAATATTTTTCACTCTGGGTTCTTTCAGGCGCGCCAGAAGCGAGTCGATATGGGTGTCCCTTCGCTTTATCAGAATTTCAGCGGCTTGATCGATATGATCGCCGGTGACGTTCACGGTGAAGTCGTTCCTGAGCTCATCGACTATGACGGTATCCGCCAGAGTGTTGACCAGCCATGGCTGGCCTTCGGACCAAAACCAGGCTCTGGCGACGGCCGACCCCTCAAAAATCTGTCCCGTGGCTTCCGTGTGCTGGCGGTAGAGGCTTTTGATTTCATCCGCGTCAAAATTCGCAAGGGTCAAGGTTTTCTTTATGATGTTGAATGGGCTTGCCAGGTGTTCTCCGGAAGATTCCGGGTGTTCCGAGGCAATGTAGTCCCGGATATCACGCATGCCGACTAAGGCCAGCGACCTCGGAAACTTATTGCCAGGTTTGTGACGGGAGTTAAAGCCATCCCTGATTTGAGCCAGAAACGTCAAGAGGCCGGGACCTGTAAGCAAGTCCGCCTCATCGAAAAAGACCGCCAAGTCCCTGTCCAGCTCCTGGCACAGCCGGTTGAGCATTATCTTAACCTTAAGGTTTGGGGCGGCCATGCCCGGCAAAGAATCGTATTGAAAAGCCTTTTGCCGGATAATTCCGACATTGGAAGTTCTCATGGCCTCGTTAATCTCGGAGGCTATCGTGATTATGGCTTCGGCTCTGTCTTTGACAGGCCGCAATGACGCCAGGGAACAGTATAAGGCATACATGTTGCCGGAATTATTAATCGTGTCCGTTAAATTGTCCAAAAAAGTCGTCTTTCCTGATTGCCTGGGAGCATGGAGGATGAAATAAAACTCTCCTTCTATCATGTCAGCCACTTGAGGCAACCGAGGCAGGACAGGCAACATGTAATGCTTATCCGGCACGCAAGGTCCTGTGGTATTAAAATGTTTGTGAGGGCGGGCGCTCATGGGATCCTCAATATTGACCTAGGAATCGCCGGAAACAACGGCAGGAAAATCCTTTGGCCTGGCGGCTATGCGTTCGGCCGGCTTGTCTTAGCGGACTGCCGGCGCATGGCTGCGAATTCTATTGATTGAATGCCATGCGGCATATGGACGTGTCATATGCGATGTACAGCCGGAAAACCGGCTCTTCCGGCGAATGCCTGTCCGGGGTTCGGCGGAAGGTCATGCGTCGTAATTCAAGTCTGACGGCTCTTCGTGGAGGCCGCCCGCATCGCCAAGCGAATTTTACCACATATGAAGAGTCCGGGGATACGTCCGATTGCCTGGAACCGGAACCGGGTGCGGGGCGGAAAGGACCGGCCTTCAGGATCTCCCCGGGACAGGCGGATGAGGCGCCCTGACATCGGCTACTGAGACGCGGCGCTCAAAGGGGCCTGCTTCAGGGCGCTCGGGCGAGTTTGACGGGCTCAGGCAGGAAAAGCATGCCTGTCGCGGGCGGCCGCTGCAGCCGGAACGCCAAAGCGAGCGGGAAATTGGGGGGCGGTCCGCAGGCCGCGGCCAAAATTCCTGAAGCGGCCGTCAGACCGCTCAGGCTCGCGGCCGGCGGGCTGTTTCACGGGAGCAACGCCAAACGCCGCGGGGCGAGCGTCATCGAAGACCCTTTCACAGCCGCCGGCAGAGAAGGAACCGCCACGAGTGGCTGGAGGTCACGCTCTCCCGCCCTGAAGCCTCCTGCGGGGAGAAGACGCGGCGCAAGCCGCAGAAGGCGGCCGGCAAGGCGGCCCGTGCCTTCAGGAAACGGGCGGCCGAGCCTGCGTTCGGCATCGTCAAAAGACGCGTGAGATTGCGTAGAGTCAAGGTCCGGGGCCGGGAAAAGGTTTCGCAGGCGTAGAGCCTGCTGATGCGCCCCTAATCCCAAGCGGATGCGCAAGCTGGCTTTGAGAAAAGAAAACCTCGTTATTCTCACTAAATTATCTTTTTATTTGATCTATATATTAATTTTTTTTAATTTTATCATATTTCTATTTAATCTTTTTATATTATATTATTTTTAATACTATTATTATTTTATCTTTTTTTATTGTATTTTTTTTAATATCGATATTCCCGACTGCTCCCAAGCCGCCTTAGCCCACTTAAGGCCTCTTTAAGATCTGGCGCAACTCCCCGCCAGTCCGCACCCCCGCCGAGTACGTCGGCCATCGCCCTCCAGACCATTTCGAAAGAGGGGCGCCGCACGCCCCACAGGCCGAGAACCGGATTTTCTCTGGCTCTCACGGATTTTCTCTGGCGCTCACGGATTCTCTATGGCTCTTCCGGGTTCTCCACAGGCTCTCCAGGGACTTTCCCCCGCCAGCTCAGCCTTAGCGGCTCCCGCCGAGCCACCCCCGCCGCAAGAAGGCTTCGGCCGCAAAAGCTTTTCTGCCGTAACTCCTTCGGACCGACCAAGCCTTCGCGCAAGCCGTTTTCGGATTTTTCTACATTTTCCAGAGGTTTAGCCCGCAATTTCCGCCAATGACGGCCTCCCGCCCGATCCGTCAATAAAAAAGTTTGCCCAAAGCCCCGGGCTCTGTTATATTTCATATAATTTCTAACGCAGGGAGCCCAGAGACAAAGATCGTGACCGCGCCAAGCAGACTGAAAGAGACCCGGCGCGCGACCCCATCCGGCGCCATGAGTAATCCGGCCGCCTGGGGCGCGGCAGGGCCCCTTTCCCTCCAGCCTCGCGCGGGGCGGTCCGGGCCCCCTTAGCCCCACTTAAGGGAGAACATATTCATGTATCCGGAGACGAAAAAGCTTTCGACCCGGCAGCCGGTGAACATGGATCAGAGCGATCTCGGCTTCGCCAAAAAAATCGGCGAGGTGGCGGGAACCGACCTGAACGCGTGCCTCACCTGCATGAGCTGCTCTGGAGGCTGCCCCATGTACACTTACATGGACTACGGCCCCCACGGCATCATGCGGCTGTCGGTCCTGGGCCTCAAGAAGGAGGCCCTTTCCTCCAGCACCATCTGGCGCTGCGTGGGCTGCCACTCCTGCGCCGCGGTCTGCCCCATGGCCATCGACATCGCAGGCGTCATGGACTACCTGCGCGGCGAGTGCCTCCACGAGAAGGTCAAGCCGGGCGACCGGCCCATCCTGGAGTTCCACAGGGCCTTCCTGTGGTCGGTCCGCAGGCACGGGCGCTGCCACAAGGTGGAGCTCATGGGCCACCACAAGCTCCTGACCCTGGGTTCCGGCCCGAAGGCCTGGTTCCAGGACGCCTACCTGGGCATCCGCATGATCCTCAAGGGCAAGCTGCACCTCATGCCCTCGCGCATCATGGCCAGGGGGCTTTCCCAGGTCCGCAAGACAGTCGTCGGCGACTGGCTGCACATGTAAAGGGAGGCGCGGCATGTCTGAAGATTACGTGTACGAGGCCTTCTACTACCCAGGCTGCACCATGGCGACAGGCGTGGACGAGTCCAACCGCCCCATGCAGATAGTGCTCAGGAAGCTGAAGCTCAAGCTCAACGAGATAGACGAGTGGAACTGCTGCGGGTCGTCCTCCGGCCATGCGGTCAACCACGAGATCCCCGTCGGCATGGGCGCGAGGAACTTCTCGCTCATCGAGAAGGGCGTGCCGGTGGTCATCCCCTGCCCCAGCTGCTACCGCAACTGGGCCACCGCCAAGCACCACCTGATGACGGAGCCCGAGACCAAGCAGAAGTACGAGAAGCTTTACGGTCAGATCCACTCCGACAACGAGATCCTCAACATCTACGACCTCTACCACAAAGTCCTCACGGAGGCCAAGGCCAAGGGCCACGTATACGAGGGCGAGACCCCGCTCAAGGGCCTTAAGATCGCCGTTTATTACGGCTGCGGCGCCATGTACCCCAAAGTCCTCAGGCCCACGGACCAGCGCCGCGACACCGTGGAGAAGGTGGTGCGCCACATCGGGGCCGAGACCGTCATGTGGCCCTGGCCCAACCGCTGCTGCTCGGCCTTCGTCTCGGCTGTCTACCCGGAGATAGCCGAGGAGCTGGTCACCCAGATCGTGGTCGGCGCCTTCGAGTCCGGGGCGGAGGCCATCGTCACCACCTGCGCCATGTGCCAGATGAACCTCGAGATGCGCATCGTGTCCTCTGGCCTGCAGCTGGGCCTGCCCGTGTTCCACCTGAACCAGCTGATGGCCCTCTACCTCGGCGAGAAAGCCGAGGAACACAACGACTGGTGGAAGTACCACCTGGTGGACCCAGTCCCGGTCCTTAAAAAGGCGGGCCTCTGGGCGGCGTAGCCTCCGTCCCGGATCCCGCCGCTTCCGAAACGAAAAGCCCGGGCCTTACGGCCCGGGCTTTTCGTTTTCTGCGGGCTGACCGTCTCCCTGCAAAGGGGCACGCCCCCCCGCACGGCCCTGCCGGCGCCTCTTCGAGGAGCCATTATGCCCCCAGGCCGCAAACGCGGGAGGCTGACCGGCTGACTGCCGAGGAACCGGGCGCGGCCCCCTCCCCCCTGAACAGGCCTTCCGCCGAGGCGCACGGCAGGAGTACCCGAAAGGGAGCGCGACCCTGCGGGAGGCCTGGAGCGAAGGCCGCCGCAGGCGCTCCCGGAAGCCCGCCTGCCCGGCGGGCCTCAGTAGCCGTGCGGAGGTATGCAGGCGACCGCCGGAAAGCGGGGCGGGCAGATCCAGCCGCCTCGGGCGTCTATGAAGCCCCACAGCCCTGCTGGATCGCAGGCCGCAGTCCTTCCGGACGGGAAGAAGGGATATACGGCCGCAAACCTCGGCTCTATTCGCCACCTGCCTTCCGGGTCCGCGAAACCCCAAAGGCATGAGCCCTCCTCCCTGGCCGGGGCGAGCGCGCCTTCCGCGAAAGGCCCTGCGAAGGGCCCTCCCACGTCAGCGAAGGTCGGGGGGACCCGCCAAGCTCCTGTGGCGTCAACGAGGCCCCACAGGCCGGAAGGGGCGCGCGCCCCGGTCACCTCCGCCGCCGCCGAGAAGGGCCTGAGGCCCGTGAACTTGGGGGGGACCGCCCAGCGGCCGCCGGCCGAGGCGGCCCCCCACAGCCCTTCCTGGGACTTGGCCGGAGCTAGATCTGGGCCGGTAAAGGCCCCCAGTTCCGCGTAACGCGGAGCGAGGATCCACTCCCCGGCTTCGGTCGCCATGCCGGCCAGGCCGGTCTCCGGGTCCCTGGCGAAGGCCAAGCCGCGGCCGCAGTAAAAAAACGCAAGCTCGGAGAAGCGCGGGGAGACGGCCCAGGAGCCGTCTTCGGCGACCGCTCCCCACAGGGGGCACATGCCGCGGCCTCTCTCGCGGGCCGGGGCGAGAGAGGCCGCGGAAAACGGCCGCGCCTCGAAGAACACGGGCCCTACGGCCCACCGCCCGTCCCGGTCCAGGAAGCCGAAGCCCTCCGGGACCTCGGCGGCCGCCAGGCCGTTGAGGGAGAAGGCCGCGCCGTTCCTGAAGGCCGGGGCGACGGCCCAGCCCCCGTCCAGGCCGATGTAGCCGAAAAGCCCGGACCGGGCCCTGGCGAGGGCCAAGCCGTTGCGCGCGAAGCGGCCCAGGAACCTGTATTCCGCAGGGAGAAGCCTCTCCCCCTCCCAGCTGACCGGGCCCCAGAGCGAGCCCTGGTCACGCGCTGTCAGGAAAACGCCGTCTTCGCGGCATATTCCGCCAGACTCCCGCGTGAGCGACTCCGTCCCGGGCGGCGGGTGACGGCGCGGCGCCGCAGGAGGAGGGCTCGGCTCCACGGGCTATTTTACCTTGAGGGTCTCACCCTGTCGCACGGTGTCCCCGGTCCTGGCGTTCAGGCGCCTGAGGTCGTCCACCGACAGCCCGTGTTTCTTCGCGATGGAATACAGGGTGTCGCCGGCCTGTACCTTGTAAGTCCCAGATCCCGCGCCGGAGGCTGAACCCCCGGAAGACGAGCCGGAACCCGCTTCCGGGCCGGAAGCCGACAGGGAACCTGATACTGACCGGGAGCCCTGGTCGGTCTGGGGCTGGGGCTTGGGAGGCGGCGGGGCGTTGAGGGGTATCTGGCCGGGCGCGAGCCGAGGCTGGACAGGCTGGGCCGGGGGAGCCGCCTGGGCCGGCCGTGCCGGGGGAGCCGCCTGGGCCGGCCGTGCCGGGGGAGCCGCCTGGGCCGGGGCGGCGGGCTGTTCCGGCGAAGCCTGGGCTTTGGGGGCGGAGGCGCCGGAACCCGTCACTTTGAGCTTCTGGCCGGGACGGATATTGTCGCCTGAGAGGTTGTTGAGCTGCCTGAGCTGGGCCACGGTCATGCCGTGCCGCTCGGCTATCTGGGAGACGGTGTCCCCGCTCCGGACCTCGTAGCTCCCCTGCGCCGCGCCGGAACCGGAGCCTGCGGGAGCCGCGGGGGGGGGCGGCGCCTGGGCCCTGGGGGCGGCAGGGGCGGCGGGGGCGGCCTGGGAGCCTCCGCCCGTTACCCTGAGCTTCTGGCCGGGACGGATGTTGTCGTCTGAGAGGTTGTTGAGCTGCCTGAGCTGGGCCACGGTCATGCCGTGCCGCTCGGCTATCTGGGAGACGGTGTCCCCGCTCCGGACCTCGTAGGTCCCCGTAGCGGGGCCTGAGGGGTCTGAGCCTGAGGAAGGCGCGGACGGGGCCCCCTGAGCCCTGGGAGCGGTGGGCGGGCCTGAGGCGGCCGGCGCGGGGGCCTGGGCCGAGGCGGGCCTGGCGGAGGCGCTGTCCGCAGTGCGGAGCCTCAGCTTCTGGCCGACTCGGATAGAGTCGCCGGGGAGATCGTTGAGGCGCCTGAGCTCGGCCGCGGTCATGCCGTACCGCTGGGCAAGCAGGGATACCGTGTCGCCGCTTTTAACCACGTAGGTGGCGGGCGCGGAGGCGGCTTGAGCGGGCTCACGGGCTACCGGGGTGCCGGGGGCGCCCGCCGGGGCCGCGGCGCCGCCGGATGAGCGGACCCTGAGCTTCTGGCCGGGGCGCAGGATGTCCCCGGTAAGCTTGTTGAGGGACTTCAGGTCGGCCGCGGTCGTCTTGAAGCGGTCGGCTATGAGGGAGAGCGTGTCCCCGCTCTTGACCTCGTATACGCCGCTGGAGGCGCCACCTGCGGCCTGGGCCGAAGAGCCTCCGGCCCCCCGCACCTTGAGGGTCTGGCCCGGGCGGATGACATCCCCGGAGAGGCGGTTGGCCGCCCGGAGATCCGCCACTTTCATGCCGAAGCGCTCGGCCACGGTGGAGACGGTGTCGCCCTCGCGCACCTTGTAGTCGGCAAGGCCGGCGGCAGGAGCGGCCGCAGGGGCGGCCGCCGCGGCGGGGCCGGTCCCCACCCGGAGCCGCTGGCCCGGACGGATATTGTTGCCGGAAAGGTTGTTGAGCTCGCGCAGCTGGGCCGGGGTGACCCGGTAGCGCTCCGCGATGGCGCCCACCGTATCCCCGCGCTGGACCGTGTGGAACAGGGTCTCGCCCGGGGTGACCTCCACCCAGGTGGAACTGGAGCTGGGCCTCGCCTGGGCCTGAAGGGGCAAGTCGGAGCGGACGGTAAGGATCTGCCCCACGTATAGGGTGTTGCCCGATATGCGGTTGTCGGAGCGAAGGCGCTCGACGTCCACCCCGTACAGGCCGGCCACCCCCGAGAGGGTGTCGCCCTGGCGCACGATATGGCTGATGGAGTGGATGACCTGGCCCTGTCCTGAACTGGATGTCCTGGGCCTGGATGCCGGCGCGGGCGTCCGGGAGGAAGCTGCGGCGACCCGCGGCGGCTGGGCGGCGGCCGAGGCGACCGCCGCCGGGGCGGGCGCGGGGGGCTCAGGAGCTCTGACGCGCTCGGGCGCGGGCGGCGGGAGGCGCGACGGCGTGACCCTGGACTGGGCGGTCCGGGCTGGCGGGGGCGAGGAGTCCACCCGCACGCCGGCCAAGGCAGACTCCGGGCTCCGAACGCCCACGGGGATGACTAACTCCTGGCCGGCCGTGAGGCGGGGGTTGCCGGTCATGGAGTTGAACTCGCGCACGAGATCGGGGTCGGCCCCGTAGCGGCGGGCCACGGCCTCAAGGGTCTCGCCCCGCGAGGCCGTGTGGAGGCTGATGGTGCCGGCCCTCTGGCCGCCCGGCAGACGGGCGTAATTGCGGTAGAAGGCGGCCCTGGAGCCAGAAGGCACGCGCAGCACGTAGTCCGGAAGGTTGGGGGGCGTGGTAAGCTTGCGCAGGTGCGGGTTAAGCTCCTGGATGCGCTCGAGGGTGGTGTCCGACAGCTGGGCCGCGGTCATGAGCTTCAGGGGGGCCGTCACCACCACCTCGTCCCAGGTGTCGGGCGGGCTCCAGTCCACCTCAAGGCCGTAAGCCCCGGGGTCCCGGGCGATGATGGCGGCGGCCAGGTAGCTGGGCACGTAACGTTTGGTCTCGTCGGCCAGGAACCCCGACTGGCGGATCATGTCCCAGTAGCTCTCCACATCGGGGCGCTGGAGGCCGCGCTGGATCTTGCCCTCCCCGGAATTGTAGGCCGCGATGGCCAGCGGCCAGGAGTTGAACATGTCGTGGAGGGTGATGAGGTAATCGGCCGCGGCGTAGGTGGCCTTGACCGGATCGCGGCGCTCGTCCACCCACTCGTCGATGGTCAGCCCGTAGTTGCGGCCGGTGGAGGCGATGAACTGCCAGGGTCCCACGGCGTTGGCGTGGGAGATGGCATCGTTCCTGAAGCCGCTCTCGATGAGGGCCAGGTAGACCAGGTTCTCGGGAAGGCCTTTCTGGCGGAGGATGGCCTTCATGAGGGGTATGTACTTCTGCCCGCGCGACAGGGACCGGGTCATGAAGCCCCGGCGGTCGTTGAGGAAGGAGTTTATGTTTATCAGGACCTCCTGGTTGAGCTCGATGGGGATGTCCTCCTTCTTCGCGGAGAGCGAGGAGAACTCCGTGTCCACCATGCTGCCCAGCTGCTGCTCGAACTTGGGGTCCAGGCGGTAGTACTTGAGGTTGCTGTTGAGGGAGTCCCTGGCCACGCCGGCGGCTGCCCTGCGCATGGCCGAGTCGTCCATCCTGCCCCCGCAGGACACTAGTCCCGCCAGGGTCAGGGCGGCCAGTAATGTCGTGGTTGCCTTGTTCAAGCGAGTGCCTTTCGGAATCCTCCCGCCGGTCGGGCGCCTGCCGGCTCCCCGGCGGCCGCGGAGCCGTCGGTTTGGTGGTGGGTGCAAGGGGTTGTCCGGGTATTATAGCCAAAAAGGCGAGAGGCGGCAAGTGCGCCCGGGGCAAGGGCTCAGGCCGCGGCCTGGCCCGGCGGGGGCTTTGCGGCTCCGCTCGCGAGGCATGTTTTTCCCGTAAGCCGCCCCCGCAGGCCCCGCCGACTTTCCCGGATCCTCCCGGCGATCGCGCGGCCGGGCCTTGACGCCGCTTCCCGCAGGGCTCCGCCCGGCGCCTCCTGCGGAAGCGGGCGGGGCTTAAGCGAGGACTGAAGGCCTTGCAGAAAACGGAAAAGCCCGGAACGGCCAGCGAAAATCAGCTCTGGCCCGGCACGTGTCCCCAGGGCGGCCCGCATGGCGCGTTCCCCTGCGTCGCGGCGGGCGATGTCCGCCGGCCGCTGACCGGCCAGGAACCCGCGCCTGCGTTCACCTGCCCGCGCGGCAGGGCGCTCAGGGAGCCGCGGCGGCACGTTACATTTTTTTACCATTTTGCGGACGAAAGCTTCAGGCGCGACAGGGTTTTCGATAACATAAAATTTTCGCCGTCACATGCGCGGCAAAAGCAGCCGCGGACAACCTCCGGCACCTCTCCCTCACGGCGACCGGCCGGAGGAGCGCCGCGCCATCGTCCCCGTTCCTGCAGGGACACTCCAGGGACGCTCCAGCGACACTGCAGGGCTGCTCCCTGGGCGCTCGTAAGGATGCTCCCGGGCCCTCCCCTCCGGGCCTTCTCATTTCCCCCTCCGCCGGCACATGCCTGGCGGGCGGCGTTTCAATTAAAATCCCGGCGGGAACGTTCCCCTCCGGCCTAAGGCGCGAGGGAAGCCGCCGTCAGCCCTGAAGAGCGAAGAGAGAGCCTGCGGCGCCGTCACGGCCGCTTCAGGCGAAGTCCAGTGCGCCCCGGCCGACGGGCAAGCTTACATCGATCGGGCTAAACCATAAATATTATGAGCGGAGCGCCAAAATGAATTTTTATAATATGCATTTTGCCATTCCGGCCAAATTTCCTTCTTTTTCCTTTTTACAATGATCGTGACGTTGCCATGACGTCTTGCCTTTGGCTCGCAGAATTTGCCGCGAAAGCCGCAAAACCAAAAAACTCTCTAAAATCAAAAAAACCGCCAGAAAACGCCGTGAGGGTCAAAACAGCCTGAAATGGGCAAGAAACCCTGGAAAGCCGAGAAGGCAGCGGAAGCCTGAGAAGCGGGGAAGCCGGGCATACGGGGCGGACCCGCAGGCAAGCCCGAAGGGCCGCCGCGGGGATTTTGCCCGGTCTTAGGTCCCGGCAGCGGCAGAACACGGCTCTCCGGCAGCTCCGGCGTCCCCTGGAAGCCGCCTTAAAGGCGCGGGGCGAAAGCTGAAAAAGCCCGGAGCCCTGGGGCGGCCGCCGCTCCCCCCCTGCCCCCCCTCCGCCGGCCGCGGTGGCTTGGAGGCGGGCCTCGCTCCGAAGCCAGGCTCCGGGCCGGATTTCCGCAATGTCCCGGGCGGTCCCGGCTGCCCCGGAAGGGGCGCGGCGGCCGCCCGCAGGCGGCCCGGACACTGGGATGGGCCTGCGGCTGGGGCAAGAGGCCTGAGGCAAACCCCACGCCTTGCGCGGCCTGAGGCCCGCCGCGCCGCGGCGGGCCTGATTTTCATGTTGCGCCTGATGGCCTGATCCATTACACTGGATCATTCCATCAATGCCGTCGCCCTGTCCCATACCGCACCTGTGGAGGCACACTTCCATGAAACCCTACCCCTGTCGGTTCCCGAAACACTGCCTCGCCCTCCTGCCTGCAGCCCTCCTGGCCCTGCTGGCCCTCGCACCGCCTGCCGCCGCCTCGGAGGCCAGCTTGGTGCTGCCCGAATTCACCAAGGGCCAGAACACCACCCTCATCGTGGGCATAGCCCTGTGCGTGCTGGGATTCCTGTTCGGGCTGTACCAGTACCTGAGCATCAAGAAGCTCAAGGCCCACGCTTCCATGCTGGACGTAGCCGCGACCATCTACGAGACATGCAAGACCTACATGCTCCAGCAGGCCAAGCTCCTGGTCATCCTGTTCGTGTTCGTGGGGATCTGCATCGCCTATTACTTCGGGTTCCTGTCCGGCGGCGGGGGCCTCGGCCTCGGGAAGGTGCTCCTGATCCTCCTGTGGACAGTCATCGGGATCGTGGGCTCGTTCTCGGTGGCCTTCTACGGCATGCGCGTGAACACCCTCGCCAACAGCCGCATGGCCTACGCCTCCCTCTCCAAAAAGCCCCTGAAGTTCTGCTACATCCCCATGAACTCCGGCATGAGCATAGGGGTCCTCCTGATCTCGCTCGAGCTCTTCCTCATGCTCATAATCCTGGTCTTCATGCCCAAGGAGGTGGCGGGGCCCTGCTTCATCGGCTTCGCCATCGGAGAGTCGCTGGGCGCGAGCGCCCTGAGGATCGCGGGCGGCATCTTCACCAAGATAGCCGACATCGGCTCCGACCTCATGAAGATAGTCTTCAAGATCAAGGAAGACGACCCCCGCAACCCCGGCGTCATCGCCGACTGCACCGGCGACAACGCCGGCGACTCCGTGGGCCCCACCGCGGACGGCTTCGAGACCTACGGGGTGACCGGCGTGGCCCTGGTCACCTTCATCGTCCTCTCGGCGGTGACCGAGGCCCAGGCGGGCCTCCTGGCCTGGGTCTTCACCATGGGCGTGCTCATGGTGGTGACTTCCCTCGTGGCCTTCAACGTCAACAAGCTTTTCTGCAACGCGAGGTTCGGCAAGTCCCTCAAGTTCGACTTCGAGTCGCCGCTCACCAGCCTCGTGTGGTTCGGGTCGATCCTCTTCATAATCTTCAACTTCATCGCCACTTACGTGATCCTGGGCCCCGGCTCCGATTTCGGAAAGCTTTACCCCGGCGCCTGGTGGGTCCTGTCAGGCATCCTGAGCTGCGGCACGCTGGGCGCGGCCCTCATCCCCGAGTTCACGAAGATCTTCACTTCAGGCAAGTCCGGCCATGTGCTGGAGGCCGTCGAGGCCGCCAAGGAGGGCGGGGCCTCCCTCAACATCCTGGCGGGCTTCATCGGCGGCAACTTCTCCGCCTTCTGGCTGGGCCTGGTCTTCGCCTTCCTGATGCTCCTGGCCTACGTCTTCAGCGGCCACGGGCTCGCCGCCCTCATGGGCTACCCCAGCGTCTTCGCCTTCGGGCTCGTGGCCTTCGGGTTCCTCAGCATGGGGCCGATCACCATAGCCGTCGACTCCTACGGGCCCGTGACCGACAACGCCCAGTCCATCTACGAGCTCTCGCTCTTCGAGGAGATCCCGGGCGTGGCCGAGGAGCTGGAGAAGGAGAACGGCGAGAAGCCCGACTTCGAGCTCGCGCACTACTACCTCGAGGCCAACGACGGCGCGGGCAACACCTTCAAGGCCACCGCCAAGCCGGTGCTCATCGGCACCGCCGTGGTGGGATCGACCATCATGATCTTCTCCATCATCCTGGTCATCAAGGAGACTTTCCAGATAGAGCCCGAGACCATCCTCCACGTGCTCAACCCGTATACGCTCATCGGGTTCCTCTGCGGGGGGGCCGTGGTGTACTGGTTCACCGGGGCCGCCACCCAGGCGGTCTCCACCGGGGCCTACAGGGCGGTGGCCTTCATCAAGCAGCACATCAACCTTGACCCGGATGCCGACAAGTCGGCCGCGCTGGAGAACTCCAAGGAGGTCGTGAGGATCTGCACCCTCTACGCGCAGAAGGGCATGTTCAACATCTTCGTGGCCATCTTCGCCTTCGCGCTCTCCTTCGCGTTCCTGGCCAGCCCCTCCCCCGGCGCGACCTCCTACGGGTCCGTCTCCTTCTTCGTGGCCTACCTCATCTCCATAGCCTTTTTCGGGCTCTTCCAGGCCATCTTCATGGCCAACGCCGGCGGCTGCTGGGACAACGCCAAGAAGGTGGTCGAGGTGGATCTCCAGCAGAAGGGCACCCCGCTCCACGATGCCGCGGTCATCGGCGACACGGTGGGCGACCCCTTCAAGGACACCTCCTCGGTGGCCCTCAATCCCATCATCAAGTTCACGACCCTGTTCGGCATGCTCACCCTCGAGATAGCCATCACCGACAAGTTCCGGTCGGCGGCCCCGGTGTTCGGCATCATCTTCCTGGCGGTCGCCCTCTACTTCGTGTACCGCTCCTTCTACGGCATGCGGATCTCCAAGCTCACCGGCGGCTCGGACTCCGGCAAAACGGTGGAGTCGGAAAAGGGCGCCGCGCCAGAGGCCTGACCTTCCTCTCCCGCGGGAGAGGCCTGACCTTCCTCTCCTGCGGGAGAGGCCTGCGCCTCCCCTTTCCCAGGGCCGGGGCGGCGCCTTCCTCCGGAAGGCGCCGCCAGGTCGCGCCGTCCCTGAACGCGCATTCGCCTTCCTGAACGCGCCTCGCCCTTCCGCCTCGAACGCGCTCGCCCTGCCTCATGGCGATCCGCCTCCGCCTCAGCCTGCCCTGGCGTACCCGCGCGCGTTTCCCTCCGGAAGGCACGAAAAGGCCAAGCGCCGCTCCTTAACCGCCTCATGGAGGCTTAACTGCCGCCTCGCCGCCCTGCCCGCCCCGAGGGCAGGGCGGCGACCCCGAAAAGCCCCGGCCGGCCGGGGCTTTTCGCTTCCGCATGCCTTTCGCCTCTTATCATGTTTTAAGCCGTCTTCAGGCTTTCCCGTCCTCTCAGCGCCCTGGGCGGCGCTCCCGAAAGGCGGCGGATGGCGAACCGTCAACGCGATCCTGACGTTACCGATGAACCCGGAGTTCCCGGAGATCCCGAAGTTCGCGGAGATCCCGAAGTTCCCGGAGTTCCCGGAGTTCCCGGAGATCCCGGAGTTCCGCGCGGTTCCGCCGATCGCCGGCCGCCCGATGATTCCGCTGATCGCCAGGCTCCGCGAGGTCCGGGCGGCCGCGGCGGGCCTGACCCTCGCCCGGGGAGCCGCAGGGCCGGCGCGGGCCGGGTCAGGGCCGACGAGCTCCTGGTCCGCCAAGGCCTTGCCCCGAGCCGGGCTAAGGCGGAGGCCCTGATCATGGCCGGCAGGGCGATTCTCCCTGACGGGGCCAAGGTCCCCAAGGCCGGCACTCTCTGCCCCGAGAGCACGGCGCTGGCCCTGTCGGAGGGGCGCGAGTTCGCGAGCCGCGGCGGCCATAAGCTCAAGGGCGCGCTCGAGGACTTGAACATAGACCCGGCCGGCTGGAGCTGCCTCGACCTCGGGGCCTCCACCGGAGGCTTCACCGACTGCCTGCTCAAGTCCGGCGCCAGGCTCGTCTGCGCCGTGGACGTGGGCCGGGGGCTTCTGGATCTGAGCCTCCGCTCCGATTCCCGGGTGCTCGTAGTGGAGGGCCGTAACGCGCGGCGCCTTGCGGAGGAGTTCTCCCCTGAGGATCTCCGGGGTCCCTTCGATCTCGCGGTGATGGACCTCTCCTTCATCTCCCTTACGCTCGTGATCGGGGAGGCGGCCAAGTTCGTCAGGCGCGGCGGGCGGCTGCTCGCCATGGTCAAGCCGCAGTTCGAGTGCGGCAGAAGCCGCCTGGTCAGGAGGGGGGTAGTGCGCGATCCTTCGGCGGTCAGGGCGGCCGTGGACAAGGTGGCCGCCTTCGCGAGGGGGCTGGACCCGCCTCTCGCGGCAATCGGCGAGGCGCCCTCACGGCTCCTGGGGCCTAAGGGAAACCAGGAGGTCTTCCTGTACCTCGAAAAGCCCGCCTCAGCAGGCGATCGCCGCCCCGTACCGGCCCCTTAGGGAAGCAGGCCCCCGCGAGAGGCGCGGCGCCTCGAGGGCGCGGGGCTCCTCCCCGCAGGGCAGGCCGTTTCCGGTACGCCCATCCGCATCCGGCGCCTTGAGATCCGCGCGCCTTGCCGCGCGGCGAAACCTCGGAGGACTTGGCGTGAGGAAGGGCTGACCTTTCGCCCGGGTCGGGGGCGGAGCCAGGCGCGCCATGGCCGCCCTGGGTTCCTCCCGCCGGCATTTTACGGCGCCCGCGCGGTTGCCGTACTTTTCCCGGCGCGCGGCTTCGCCAGTTCAGAACGCGCCTGCATTTTCCCGGACACGGCGTAACGCGGCCTTCAGAAGCCGAAAGCGTCGGAGCGGGAGGCCGCCGCGGCCAGGCGACGGTTTATCCGGCGGACAGGGGATTTTCGCCTGGCGCGGGTCGCGGACGGCGCGGCCAGGCAGCGGCCGTCAACCGTCAATCATCGGGGCAAGCTTGACATACAGGCTGTCAGCCGCCGGCGCTCGCCGGCTTTCCGTCGGAGACTTGCGGCGATCGCGCCGAAAAGAACGGGACTCTTTACGCGTCCCGGGCCTGAAGGGCATCTTCCGGAGGCCGCGGGAAAACATCGCTTGACACGGCTGAGCCGGAGTTGATCCCCCCGCCGATGGCGTCCTGAACATCGGCAATGCCGTTCCGCAGCCGGAAAACGGACGGCGGCCGGAAACCCGCCGCGGCATGAAGGCGCGTTCGTTCAGTTCCGCCGGCATGAAGGGAGCGGGAAAAATCAGAGACTGTTTTCCCTAAGGACGATCCAGGCAGGGCTCCGACGCGGCGCCGGCCCCTGGCCCCCCGAATCACGGTTGCCGGGCCGCCGGAATATGCTACAGCCGCCCGGGAAAATATTCCGCAGTCCCCTTACCGGCAAACCACGCCTCAGGCGGCCATTCCGGCGGATTGCATTGCCGTCCCCTGAGCCGCGGCCGCGGCAGGCAAGGGACAGCGGGTATCTGACGGCCGCCGGGCGCCGCCGGAAGGGAAATGCCGGCTTTGTCCCTTGCGGTAGAAACCCGCGCGCCTCCCGGGGACAGGCGGCCGTCGGCAGGGGGAAACCCTGCGCAGGCGCCGGGGAAAGGGTTCCGGCGCGGGCGCGCGGCCGGACCGCAGGCAAACGGGGAAAACGGCGGCCTCGGCCATTTTAGCTTGCCGCGCGATACGGCCGCCGGCCCTGCTCCTGCCGTCCTCGGCGGGAATCACGTCAGGGCCGGGATCATCGGAATCCGGCGCGGCTGCCCGTAATCGAAAGCCATGCGGCAGCGATGCCCGGCCCGAGCGCGGCTTCCGGGATGCGGCCGCGCGGCGCCGGACAGGATCAGGATCCGCCTAAACGTGTCCCCGCCCGCGGCCCTGCCGCTGCCGCAGGCTCAGGGATTCCCCGAGAGCGGGCCCGGGCTTTCAGCGCCCCCGCGCGCGCGCGGCCTGGACGGCCGCTAAGGGAGCAGCTCGTAGTTGTCGGGATGGCCGTCCCCCGCCAGGCTGCCCAGGACCCTTTCGAGGAGCACCTCGTTGTGGCCCAGGCCGGAGTAGCCGAAGGTCCCGCGGATGACCCCCGCCACGAAGCGCGCCGCGCGGTCGATGGCGACCGGCAGGCTGTCGCCCTGAAGCAGGCTCCCGGTCAGCACGCTCGAGAAGATGTCGCCCGTGCCGTGGTACTGGATAGGCACCGCGGGCCTGCCCGCGAGCCAGAAGCGGCCGTCCTCGCGGTTGTAGGCGGCCACCGAGCTCAGGTCATCGCGCCCTTCCAGAGGCATGGAGGTGATGACCGGCATGGCGGGGCCGAGTTCGGACAGGCCCTTGAGCCAGTCCTTGGCCTCCTCGGCGGAGATTTTCTCGGGGACAGGGCGCCCGAGCATGAGAGCGGCCTCGGTGACGTTGGGGGTGATGACCTGGGCGCGGCTAGAGAGCTTGCGCATCTCATCCACCATCTCAGGCGGCATGGAGGCGTAAAGCTTGCCGTGATCGGCCATGACCGGGTCCACGACCACCAGGGTGTCGTCGGTCCTGAAGCGGTCGATGAACTCAGAGACGATGCCCGCCTGGCGGGAGGAGCCCAGGAAGCCGGAATATATCGCGTTGAACTTCAGGCCCAGGCGCTCCCAGTGGGCGAGGAAGCCGGGGAGCTCCTCGGTCAGGTCGAAAAGCGTGAAGCCCTCTATCGCGGTGTGCGTGGAGAGGATGGCCGTGGGCACCGGGCACACCTCGAACCCCATGGTGCTGAGGATCGGGATCACCACGGTGAGGGAGCATCTCCCGAAGCCTGAAAGATCGTGGATCGCGGCCACGCGCGGCAGCGGGTTCTTCATCGTTCCTCCTCGCCTTCCGGCGCGGCTGGGGCCGCCTTCTCCCCCGGGCCGCCCGGAGGCCGCCAGCGGAAGTAAAGCCCGCCCAGGCCCGCGAGCCCCAAAAGGATCATGAGGCAGCCGGAGAAAAGCAGCATGGCGAAAACGTGCGGCCCTTCCGTCAGGGAAAAGGCGGTGCGGAGGGTCCACACGCCCGCAGGCGTGAACGCGAGCGCCATGACCAGGCACAGAACTGCTTTGAACATGGCCAGGTCCTTTGTCCCGGTAAAGGGCAGGAAGGGGCGGCGGGCGCAGCCCGCGTCGAGTGAGGAAGGATTATACATAAAAAAAACAGGCCGAGTCGAGCCCCGGCCTGTTAAAAAATTATCCGGCGGCGCCCGCCGGGCGCAAGGCCTACTCCTCGGTGATGGTGATGGCCTTGACCTCGCACGCCTCGACGCAGGTCTCGCATCCCACGCACTCGGCTTCGTTGACCGGGACGGCGATGCCGTCCTTGATCTCGTATACGTCCACCGGACAGGCGTCCTTGCAGTTGCCGTCGCCGTTGCACAGGCCGGCGTCGATTTTGACTACGTAACCCATTTCGTCATCTACCTCTCGACTGAGTTGGTTGACAGTGAAGGCTGAGGCTGAAAACGGCCTCCCACCCGGAAGCGTCTCCCCCCGGAATGCCGGCGGGCGCGCCGCCCCTGAAGTTTTCCCCTGTATAGCCTAATTCGTCAAGGTTGGCAAGCGTTTTTTTGACAAACGGGCCGGGGCGCCCGCCTCCCTCCGGAAGGTTCCGGACTCCTCCGGCGCCAGTCCCGGTCAGGACCCGGCGCTCCGGAGAGCGGGACATTTGCTGGCGCCGTTGGCTCATATGACGCCTCAATTCCCCGGCGCCGGCCAGGCCCGCAGGGACCGGAAGCGGCCCTGCGGCTCAGCGAGGCGCCTGCCCAGGACATGGCCGTGCGGCTTTTCGGCGAAAAGGCCGGCCGCCGGAGCAAGGAACAGGACGGCAGGCTCAGGGGAAAATGGCAGGCAGGCCCAAGGAAAAAAGTCCAGGGCTTTAAGCGGCGCCTGAACGCGGCGCCGCCCCCAGGAGACGCGAAGCGGCTTCTGGACACTTATGCGGCCCAACCCGCCCGGTAAGGGCGGAAGGCCCCTTAAAGCGCGCTTCAGGGTCTGGCCGGCCTTTACTGGAGAGGGCCGGGTCCGTGAGGGAGCCTGTCCGGGTCCGGCATGGACCTAAGGCCGGTCAGGCGCGGGACCGCGGTTCCGGCCGGTCAGGCGGCGGAACCGGCCTGGAGAGGGCGCGGCTGCCTTGCGGGACCCGTGCCGTGACATGCTCAGGAGCGGGTTCCCGGCAAGACGGAAGAGGCCGCAGAACGCAAAAAGCCGCCCCTTAGGCGGGCGGCCGTTTGCGGCGGCGGAACTTCATCTGAAGCATGCGCGCGGTCCAAGGACGGGACCGGGCTAGGCGGCGGAGGGTATCTCCGCCGGGTACACGCTCACCTTCTTGCGATCGGAGCCGAAGCGCTCGAATTTCACGAAACCGTCGATCAGGGCGTAGATGGTGTAATCGCGGCCCAAGCCGACGTTCACGCCGGGGTGGATCTTGGTCCCCAGCTGACGCATGATTATGTTTCCCGCGCGCACGGCCTGACCGCCGTAGCGCTTGACGCCTCTTCTTTTACCTGCCGTGTCGCGGCCGTTGCAGCTCGAGCCTCCGGCTTTCTTGTGGGCCATGGCGCTTCTTTCTCCTTGGTCGCGTCAACTGTCCGAGCCCGGGTCTGACTCCGTTCCGGGCCCGGCCTCCGCAGTCACGTCGGACTCTTCGGTGGCCGCCTCAGGCGCGGCCTCGGTGGCCGCCTCAGGCGCGGCCTCGGTGGACGCCTCAGGCGCGGCCTCGGTGGACGCCTCGGGCGCGGCCTCGGTGGACGCCTCGGACGCGGCCTCGGTGGTCGCCTCGGGCGCGGTCTCGGTCTCGCGGGCTGAAGCCTCGCCGATGGAGGTGACAAGGACCGCCGTGAGGTTCTGACGGTGGCCCTGGCTCTTGTGATAGCCTTTGCGGCGCTTTTTCTTGAAAACCAGGATTTTCGGGCCCCTCTCCAGGCGGGTCACCTTGCCTGTGACTGACACCTCGGCAAGGAGGCCGGGGCCGGCCTTGACGCCGGCATCGTCCTTGACCAGAAGCACCCGGCCCAGGGTGATCTCATCGCCTACCTTGGCGGCCAGGCGGTTGACCTTGACGGTCTGGCCCACCGAGACCTGGTACTGGCGACCGCCCTCTTCTACTATGGCATACATGCAGACTGCTCCTTCAGGAGAACTGGAACGGATATATTATCCCAATGGCGGAACCCTGTCAAGCCCTCCTGAAAACGGCGACGGCCTGCGGTTTCAAGCCCTTGCACGGTCCCGGAAGCCAAGCCACGGGGACTTTAGTTCAGGTTGACGCCCAATGTCAAGCTCGCCGCGCCGGCAAGCCGGCATTGCTTTCCGTCTGGATATCCGGAAGGGGTCCTCTCTTGAGGGCCGTTTCAAGCCTCAAAGCAGGCTCAGGCATGTTTTTCCGGTGCCGGCGGGAGGTTTCGCCCGAAGCAGCGGCCACCTGAGGCAACGGCGGCTTGACCGTAAGGCAAGCCGCCGCCGCAGACGAGGGTTCAGGGCCATGTTCAGGCTAAGGCCCCCTGCCCTCCCCTGCGGCTCAGGACGAGGCAGGCGGCAGCGGCAAGCGCCTGGCACAGGAAGCGGACAGGCCGCATCAGGGAAACAGGCTAGCGAAGCCCTTTTCCGCATGAGCGCTCGGAAAGCCCCGTGACATGCCGCCAGGGAAAATTCAGGGTAACAGCTTAAAATCATTGAAAAAAAATGAAAAGCTGCCGCCTGCCCGGAAAAGGGGGCGTTCCCCCGCAGGGCGCCCTGCCGCTGACGGCCCTGAGGCCAGCCGGGCAGGGGGCCTGAATTTTTTTTTCCGGCATGGTCAGGCGGCGCTCAAGGAACCGGCGCCGCCTGACCGTTCAGGTCTTTTGCAGCCCCTTTCAGCCTCAGGCGCCCGATCGGCCGTTTAAGGACAGCCAGCCTCCCGGCAAGAGGCCCGAGGGCGCCATGACCGGTGGCGGGAAGGCTCCCGGCGGAGGCTTCAGCTGAATTCCGGGCGTTCAGGACTCCCGTCCCTTGCGGTTGTCCCGCCTGTAGCCGCCGCGGCAACAAGCCTCTCCGCCTCGGAGACGGCCGCGAGCCCGCCGTCAAAGGCCGGCCCTGCCTCCGGCCCGGAGGATCGCGGCGTGTCCCTCCGCCTTTGCCCGCGACTGATCGCCAGTCCGGACCAATGCCCCAACGCTGGCCGCGAACGCCTGGTCCTGCAAGGCCAAAATCCTCTTAAGGGATGCCGGCCGGCGACGGTTTGAGTTCGCGCCGATTCCGCCGCGCGGGGTGAGCATGCCGCATTTCGCTGACAGGACGACGGACCGGCGTCCCCGGCTTAACCGGAAGAGATCCGTTCCAGGCCGGGCAGCCTGAAGGGCAAAAGCGGCGCATGGGGGGAACAAGGGCCCCTGGCTTTTCCGGGCGGGCTTTTCCTGTCGCCGCCCGAAGAGGGAGCTTCCCTGGCCGGCGGCGGGCGAGCGGCCTGATTTGCGCCGCGGCCGCCCCGGGTCGGCCGCGGGCGAGATGCGGCTACTTCACCACGAGGTTGATGAGCTTGTCGGGCACGTAGATCTTCCTGACGATCTCCTTGCCCTCTATCCACTTCAGCGCCACCGGGCTCGCGAGGACGAGGGGGTCTATCTCCTCGGGGGTGAGCCCCGCCGCCAGGTTGATCTTGTCGCGGACCTTGCCGTTGACCTGGACGACGTACTCCACCTCGGGGCGCCTGATTTTCTCCTCGTCGTAGGACGGCCACCGCGAATCGAAGACGGAGCCGGAGTTGCCCAGGGACTCCCAAAGCTCCTCGGCCAGGTGAGGGGCGAAGGGGGAAATCAGGACGGCGAGAGTGGCGGAGATGGAGCGGTTTCTGATCTTATGCTTGGTAATGTGGTTGACGAGCTCCATGATCCTGGCGATGGCCGTGTTGTAGGAGAAGCGCTCGATGTCGTTCCCGACGGCCTTGACGGCGGAATTGAGCCAGAAAAGCGTCTCGGCCCCCTCCGGCTCGGAGACGGAAAGAGGCCCTGCCTCCGGCGAGGCCGCGGCGTAGAGGCGGTCCAGGAAGCCCTTCATGGCCTTCACGCCGCCGTCCCGGAAATCCCCCCCCTCGAGGTAAGCGCCCATGAACATGAGGTATACCCTGAAGGCATCCGCGCCGTAGGCTCCCACGTAGTCGTCGGGGTTGACGATGTTCCCGCGGGACTTGCTCATCTTGGACCCGTCCTTGACGATGATGCCGTGGGCCACGAATCTTTTGTACGGCTCGGCGAAGTCCAGCAGGCCCGCGGAATGGAGGGCCCGGCACAGCCACCGGCTGTACAGGAGGTGCAGGACCGCGTGCTCGTTGCCGCCGACGTAGAGGTCCACGGGCAGCCACTTTCTGGTCCTGGCCGCGTCGAAGGGCCTGTCGCCGAACTCGGTCGACGGGTAACGGTAGAAGTACCAGGCGGAGCAGAGGAAATTGTCGGAGACGTCCGTTTCGCGGGTGGCGGCCTCCCCGCAGCTGGGGCAGGAGGTGTTGTAGAACTCCGCGTGCCGCCTGAGGGGCGAGCGCCCGCTCCCGTCTGGCTTGAAGTCCTCTATGTACGGCAGGAGCACGGGGAGGTCCTTTTCGGGCACCGGCACCGTGCCGCACTTCGGGCAGTAGATGACCGGGATGGGCGGGCCCCAGTAGCGCTGGCGGCTCACGCACCAGTCGCGGAGGCGGTAGAGGGTCCTGAACTCGGCCTTGCCCTCGCCCGCGAGCTTCTCGACTATCCTGGGGATGCCCTCGCTCTTGGCCTCCAGGCCGTCGAAGGGCCCGGAGTTCATGAGGGCGCCCTCCCCCGTCCAGGCCTCGTCCGCGACGTCCGGGGCCTCCGGCGGGGCCGTCACCACCTGGATTATGGGGAGATCGAACTTCCTGGCGAACTCGTGGTCGCGCGAGTCGTGGGCCGGCACGGCCATGATGGCCCCGGTGCCGTAACCCATGAGCACGTAGTCGGCGGCCCAGACGGGTATCCTCGCGCCGTTGACGGGGTTGACGGCATGCGCGCCCGTGAAGACGCCCGTCTTCTCGCGCTTCTCATCCTGGCGCTCGGCCTCGCTGATGGCGGCCGCGCGCCTCCTGTACTCCGCGAGGGCCTCGCGGCGCTCAGGGGCCGTGATCTCGTCCAGTACAGGGTGCTCCGGGGACACCACCATGTAAGTCGCCCCGAAAAGGGTGTCGGGACGGGTGGTGAAGACCTTGAGCTCCGGGCCCCCCTCCACCCTGAAGGTCACGTCAGCCCCTGAACTCCGGCCTATCCACTGGCGCTGGGCGGTCTTGGTGCGCTCCGACCAGTCCAGGCGGTCGAGCTCGTCCAAAAGCTCGTCCTTGAAGGCGGTGGTGCGGAAGTACCACTGCTCCATGTCGCGCTTCTCGACCTTGGACTGGCAGCGCTCGCACTCGTCGTCTATCACCTGCTCCTTGGCGAGAACGGTCTTGCAGCCCGGGCACCAGTTCACCTGGCCCTGGGCCCGGTAGGCGAAACCGTGCCTGAGAAGCGTCACGAACATCCACTGGGTCCAGCGGTAGTACTCCGGGACGGTGGTGTCGACCTGACGGCTCCAGTCCACCATGAGGCCTATGCGCTTGAGCTGGTTCTCGCGGAAGTGCTCGATGTTCTTGGGCACCATCTCGGCGGGGTGCCTGCCCTGCTTGAGCGCGAAGTTCTCGGAATGCATGCCGAAGGCGTCGAAGCCCAGCGGCTCGAAGACGTCGTACCCCTGGAGCCTCCTGTAGCGGCCCTGGATGTCCGACCCCACGAAGGCGAAGACGTTCCCGACGTGGAGCCCCTCGGCCGAGGGGTAAGGGAACATCATGAGGTTATAGAAGGGCCTCTCGGCGGCATCGAGGTCGACCTTGCAGGTCCCTTCCTTCTCCCAGCGGTCGCGCCATTTGGCCTCGACGGCCTTGGGATCGTATTTAGCCATGAATTCCTCCAGAAGCTCGGCGGCGCCGGGCCCGGGGGGATCTCCCCGGCCCGGCGCCGCATATGATTAACGATTCCAGGCCGCAAGTCAAGGCGGAACCGGGGCGGCCTGCCGCAGGCGGAAGGAAGGCTGAAGGCCGCCCCGGGCCCTCCTGCGCGGGGGAGCCGCCGGTTGATGCCGGTTGATGCCGGGTCTTTATGGAAGGCGCGGAGGGCGGGCCCGCGCTCCCGCGGCGCCCGAAGGCGGGCGGGCTTCTCGGGCGGCGGGGCCGCGGACGTCTTAAGCGCGGCGCGGGGCGAAGAAAACCGCGGCGGCCGGCAACCGCCCCTCAGGCCCGCTCCGAAGCGCCCACTGCCAAGCCGCGGCCTGGCGGGGCGCTCCCGCAGGCGGCGGGTGAAGCCGGGAGGAGGAGCCCGGGGTCAGGCGCCGCCGGGGCGGCGGCCTAATCGCCGCCCATGCCGTAATATGGCCTGGCCATTTCCAGGAGGTACTCCGTCCTGGCTTCCGTCACGAGAGTGTACGCCTCCACGTAGCCGACGCCCTCGTCCATGAACATCCTGGCCTCCTGATCCCTTACAGTCTTGATCCACCGGATTTGTTCGGCCCGGATGTAGGCCTTGAATTCCTTGGGCAGGTTGACCCAGGTGGACACCAGCCGCCTCTCGGCCCTGGCGAACGACGGGTACGACCTCACCAGCCGCTGGACTTCTGAATCCGGAAGGGCCAGGGCCTCGCAGACCGCCAAAGACAGGAGAAACGCGGCCAGCACGGCCGCCCCCGGCAGACGCTTTCCCATGTTCCCTCCTCATAAGGCATCGTCGGCGGAAGCCAGGCGGCCGGCCGGCCGTCTCGCGCGCGGGCCAGGCGCGGGCGGGGGAAACGGCAGCGGCGCCTCCGCCGCATGCGGATGAACGGAGGCCTGAGGCCTCGCCAGGCGCGCAAGGCATCGGCAGGCGAATTGCTCAGGCCGGCAGCCCTAACATAATCTTCCGGCCTCCATGCGTCAACGGCCAGTTCAGTTCCGGCGTGACTCGGCCTAAGGCCCTGTGGCCGCCCCGGACTGGCCGTTGGCTCGCGTGAACGGCGCCGGGGCTGGCGCCGACGCGCCAGCCGCTGAGGGGAGGCCGGCCGGACATGGGAAACGGGCCGCCGCGCCCCGCCGAGGAGGGCTTGACCGTACCGGCAAAATGCCGGCTGAAGGCCGCCGCGGGCATTTCGGTTAACTGAACAGGAATGCCGGCTGCGCCGAACGGGCCTGCGAACCTGAAATCGTCGCTGGCGACAGGGCTGTAATCGCATGATAGATCCGCGACAAGCCGAAAACGCGCGAAGCCGGCCGAGGATTTTCGGCAAGGCCCGCAACGGCAGCCTGCACTCTCGCCCCCGCCAACCGGCATTTCGGGCGAACGGGGACATCCGATGCCCGATAACCGATGTCCGATGAAGCCCTTGGAGGGCTTTTCGGCCTTCGCATGCCGCCCTGCCGAAAACCCGAGCCCAGGCGGATTTTCCGGCGCGGCGGTAAACCTGTCATGTCATCCGCGAACGGGAAAGCCCCGGAACCAGCCCTCGCCTGCCGGCAAGCGCTTGAGGCCGCCACCCGGAGCGGGCGTCATGTCGCCGCCGGCGGGAAACGGCATAGGCGGAATCGAGGCCACGCGGCGCGCCGCGGCATGCCGATCCGGGCGCCGGGCTGCGGAAAAGCCGCGCGGCAGACGGGGCGAAGGCCCGTACGGCCGCAAAAATTTACCGTTATCACGGCCGCTGTTTTCAGGCCGGCCGGCATGCGGTTTTAAGCCGGCCTCCGGCGCGCGCCCCCCCGCCGCAAAGCCGGCTTCCGCCTGCCATGTCAGGTCCCGCCAGAAGCTGAACTGACCGCCGCAGCTCGCCTCTGACCTGTCCTGACCTGTCCTGCCCTGCCTGTCACAGCATGCCTCCGCCATGGCCTGCCCTTGCCCTTCCCGCTCTGTCCTGGCCAGCATGTCCTGACCTGCCAGGCGTGACCCGCCGCTTCCCTGCCCTGTTTGGGCCCGACACGCGCAAAACGGCCTGCCTCAGCCTAACCTGACCGCCCATGTTCTCGGCCGGACAGCCGCGGTCACATGACTTTGGCGCGCCAGGAGACCCAGTCCGGCCCCTTGGCGCGTGCCGTTACGCGCCATGGGGCAAGACAAGGCCGCTACGGACAAAATCAGGGTTTGAGGGCATGCCGGCCGTTGCCCGCACCGGGAGCTTTCATCCGGGCTCGGCTGCGCCGCTGGGTTTCGGGCTGACCCGCCAGGGCGCCGCGCAGTCCCGCGGCCGGGGCCTGGCTGTCAGTTCAGCCTCTTCAGCCTGAGGAAATCCACGGGGGTGATCTGAAACACGACGGTGTCGTCGTCGACGTAGAACGCTTTTTCGCAGTTCTGGCTGACCGCGCCGCAGATCAGGCATTCGTTGCCCTGGAAGCGGTAAGTGACGCTCGCCCGATCCGTCCTTTCCCCCGAGAGGGACTTGATGAAGCACGTGGCTTCGGCCTCGGTGAAGACCACAGTGATCTGGCTTTGCGCCAGGATCCGGTTGGTGAACCCTTCGGCGAACCGCGGCTCCGCCCGCCACGTGCCCAGGAGGATGTTCCCGCGGTCGGCCGGGAAGGCGGGGCCTGCGGCAACCTGGCTCCATGAGCCGTCCGGCGGCGCCCCGCCGCCGGAGGAGCCGCCTCCGCCGTCTCCCTCGCCTGAACCATCCCCGCCGTAAAACCTCGCGGCCGTTTCCAGGAGATATTCCGTCCTGGCGTCGGTGACCCGAGTGTAGGCTTCCGCGAAGGTCGCCCCCTCATCCATCAGCATCCTGGCCTCACGGTCCCTGGTCGTCTTGATCCACTCGATCTGCTCGTCCCGGACCGCGCTCTTGAATTCCTTAGGCAGCTCCTGCCAAACGGCCACCAGGCGATTTTCCGCCCTGGCGAACCCCTGGTCAGACCTGACCAGCCTCTGGACATCGGCATCCGGAAGGGCCA
>JAITRL010000003.1 GCA_031288415.1 Deltaproteobacteria bacterium
CCCCCCCGCCTCTTGCCCCGCATCTTGCTCCGCCTGTCGCCCCTGAACGCCTTTTCCGAGCCGCGGCGCGGCTCTTGAGTCCTCTCCGGCTCTCTTTCCTTGTCCCCATGGAGGGCCTGTGCCTGGAGCCGCGTGAGACGACGCAAGGAGATCACATGACAATCGCTTCGGCCGTGACGCCGCCTTCCGCCAGCGGCACAAGCCCTGCCTTCGCGGCGCGCCTCCCTCTCGCCGCCTGCGCCCTGCTCCTGTCGGCAGCTCCCCGGCTCGGCGCCCAGGGGGCACCGCCTTCCGGCGGTCCGGAATACGAGGCGGCCGCCGAAACGGCTCAATTCCTCAAGTCTCTCCAGGAAACCATCGCCTCCGCGGGGGAGGGCGCGGTCATCGTCCAGACCTTCCAGACCTTCCAGGCCGCCGAGGCCCTGCACGTCTTCCTGCTGACTCCCAACTCGCTGGTCGCGCGGGAGTCGCAGGCGAAAAGGGAGGTCTTCCAGCGGCTCGGGGCGTCGGCGGTGCTCGCCTCCCTGTGGCCCGTCTCCGGCGCCTCCACGGCCCTGCTCATGGGGGAGTTCTACCGCCTCAGATACGCGGAGGGCAAAAACAAGGCGGAGGCCCTGCGCGGGGCCCAGCTCTCCGTCATGTCCGCCGGCCCGGCCGCGACCGCAGCCCCGCAGGCCGCCCCAGCCTGGACAGGAGAGGGATTCTCGCACCCTTACTATTGGTCTGGGTTTTTTCCTGATCGGGAACTGGCGGTGACCGCGCCAGGCCTCCAGCTGAGGCCTGCAGCTCCGGCCCGCCCCCGACGCCGCTGCCTTCCCGCGCCCCTGCCGAGCCTTTGACGGCGCGCGCGTTGCCGCTGCCTTCCCGAACCTTTGACGGAGCCGCGCCCTTTGCGGATCTCAAGGAACAGCCATGATGCCCTCTCAGACTCCCGCCAGCCCTTCCCTGGCCCGATTCCCGGCCCTGGCCGCGCTTGCGGCCTTTATCTTCCTCCTGGCGCTGGCGCCTCTCCCTCTGGCCGCCGAGCCCTCGCCCCCCGGAGGGCCGCCCCCGTACCGCCCGGACTGGGCTTTCGAGGGCATGTCCCCGGAGCTGGAGGCCCTGAGGGCCGAGGCCGAAGCCCTCTCGGACGGATCGAGGCATGGCGAGGCCGCGGAAGCCTGGAGGACTCTTGCCGCCGCATCGGAAAGCGCCTACGGCGCGGGCGACCCGCGAACGCTCGCCGCCTTGAGCCGCATGGCCCGCGAAACCGAGGAAGACTTGTCCGCAGACCCAGGCGGGGCGCGGGATGCCGCCCGCAGGGCCGAGGCGGGGCTCGCAGCCGCGCTAGGCGCAGACTCACCGGAAACCCTCTTCGCCTACGAAACTGCCGCGTGGTTCGCCCTGGACGCCGGTGAGGCGCAGTGGGCCAACGAAGCCTTCACGGAAATCGTGGGCAGGGCCGCCGAATCCTTGGGGCCCTATCACCCGCTGGCGCTACACTCCAGGTACGGGCTTGGCGCGGCCCTGCTACGGGCAGGCAACGCCCGCGCCGCAGCGGAAACCCTGCGGGAGACGTCCGAGGCGGCGGAAAAGGCCCTGCCTCCGGGGCATCAGATTGCCCTTCACGCCCGAAACGGCCTGGCCCTCGCCCTCTCCTCCCTCGGGGAAACCGCCGCCGCGGCGGACATCCTCAGAGGCGCGCTGGAGACTTGCGAACGGACCTTGGGCCCGGAGCATCCTGAGACCCTGACCTACATGAACAACTTGGCCCACGCCCTGAACGGACTCGGCGACTTCGCCTCAGCGAGGGACATGCATCGGAAGGTATTGGAGGCGAGCAGACGGACTCTAGGCCCGGAGCATCCAGACACCCTGGCCTCGATCAACAACCTAGCATTGGCTCTGGCTGGCCTCGGCGACTACGCCGCCGCAAGGGGCCTTCACGAGGAGGCCCTGGAAGCGAGAAGGCGTATTCTGGGCCCGGAGCATCCCGACACCCTGACCTCAATCAACAACCTGGCCGCGTCCCAGGCCGACCTAGGCGACTTCGCCGCCGCGAGGGACATGCACCGGGAGGCCCTGGAGGCGAGAAGGCGTACACTGAGTTCGGAGCATCCCGACACACTGATCTCAATGAACAACCTAGCCCACACCCTTATCAGGCTTGGCGACTACGCCGCCGGGAGGGACCTGCACCGGGAGGCTCTGGAGTCTAACAAGCGGACTTTGGGACCGGAGCATCCGGACACCTTGATCTCAATGAACAATCTGGCCTACGCCCTGGCCAGCCTTGGCGATTTCGCCGCGGCGCGGGACATGCTCTCGCGGGCGCTGGAATCGGAGACCAGGGTTCTCGGCCCGGATCACCCGTCGACCGCGATAACAGCCGCGAACCTGGGCACAGTCCACGACCGCCTGGGCAGCCCCGAGGAGGCGGCCTTCTACCTCAAGCTCTCGGTGCGTTCCGCCCAAAAGGCCCGCGCGGCCCTGTCGGCCCTGGAGCCGGAGCTCAGGCGGAGCTGGCTCGCGACAGTCGAGGACAGGTACCGCCGCCTGTACGACGTCCTCATGAGGCTCGGGAGGGCCGCGGAGGCCATGGCCGTCCTCGATCTGCTGAAAAAGGACGAACTCAGGGGGCTCGATCCGGAGGGAGCCCCCGAGGGCGCGGCGCGGGATCTCTTCGCCGACACTCCCGAGGAGGCCGCCTGGAAGAGGTATTCCGGGGCGGCGGAGCCCTTGGCCGCCCTCGGCCTGGAGCGCGTGCGGCTGGCCGAGAAGCGCGGCAGGGAAGGCCTCGCGGCTGAAGAGGAGGCCCGCCTGGCCGAGCTTGACGGGCTGCTCGAGACCGCGGCCGCGACGTTCCTTGATGCCTGCGAGGGCCTGCGCGACGTCCTGGGAGGCCCCGAGGGGGAGGCTGCGGCAAGAGCCGCCGAGGAGCTACGCTCCAGGCAGGAAACCCTGGCCGGGATGGGGGAGGGCACGGTCCTCGCCCACGCTGTCTCCGCCCCGGACAGGCT
Organism: Deltaproteobacteria bacterium; assembly: GCA_031288415.1. Lineage (GTDB taxonomy): Bacteria > Desulfobacterota > Desulfarculia > Adiutricales > Adiutricaceae > JAIRZX01. Next base: position 3,000 of record JAITRL010000003.1, read on the forward strand.
TTACCTGATGCTGGTGACCCCCCACGCGCTGGTGTCCCTGGAGTCCCCCGTCGGCAGGGATGATCTCGGGCGCCTCGCGGAGGAGTTCAGGGCCGCGCTCCGAAACCCCGCGGCCGATCCGCGCCCCGCCGGCAAAAAGCTTTACGACGCCGTCTTCGCGCCCCTGGAGCCCGAGCTTGAGGCCGCAGGGGCTAAGACGGTCATGCTGTCCCTGGACGGCGCGCTCCGCTACGTGCCCATGGCCGCGCTCTGGGACGGCGAGAGATGGCTGGCCGAGAAATACCCCACGGCCCTCTACACCCTGTCCACCGCCGACAAGCTGCGGACCCCGCCCCCGGAGGGGCCGGCCTCGGCGCGGGCGCTGGGCGTGACCGCGGCGTGGCGCGGCTTCCCCGCGCTTCCCGGGGTGGCCGCCGAGATAGCCT
>JAITRL010000083.1 GCA_031288415.1 Deltaproteobacteria bacterium
ATGAAAGAACATTCTCTATATAAAAATTTTACAATGGACACATTATTTGACAATCTTGATATTATAAAAATATGTATTAGAGGTAATAACAAGCCAATTTACAGTGAAATAACAAATAAACAACGAATATTATATGAAAAATTAGGAGTGACGCCTCCAGTCTAGATTCCGTCCCCTAATGAGGGAAACTAAGAATTTCGTTCTGCAAAACTGACCCTAGGTATAAAAATCCGGGAGCTTAGGCTGGAAGAGGCGGAGCCTCTGGCCCCCTGTCCCGGAGACAGCGGGTCAGGTTGTCCAGGGCCCCGGAGCCGGGCTGGCTTTGCGGGCCCACGGTCGGAGGCTCAGGCCCCTGAGAGCGCTCGGAGGGGGAGAGCGGAGGCGCCATGAGGGAGCGCGCGGAAGCCGCGCTGAGGAGAGGACGGGCGCAGAGAGGGCAGGCTCGGGCGGTTCCGCTTCAGCCGCGCCTGCCTTGGGGGCCGGAACGGCGGGCTGAAAGAGACCGCTTCCGCCCGTCTGGAGGACGGCGGGCCGCTGAGGCGGAGGGCCCTGCGCCGACGCTACAGGGCGGGGCTAGCCCCTTTCGGCGGAGGCCCGCTCGCGGGCGGACCTGATTATGTCCTCAGGAATATTTAAGCTCTTGAGTTCACGGGCCACGGCGGACAGGTCAGCACCGGGCTGAGCGCGCCTGAAGAATGCCATCGCGATCTCGAGCTGATTTTCTGCCTTGCCCTCTGCCTTGCCCTCGGCCTTGGCTATGGCCTTGCCCTCGTTCACGAGAGCCCTGATGTTCTCTTGGTTCAGGGTCCGCTCGATCATCCAGCTTTCATATCTCATGCGTTCCTCCGGGTTCGAAGCCACGGTGTAGTGGCGATCCACAATCTGAGCGAAGCCTTTGTCGGCGCCGCGGAATTTTTTCAGGATCGGGTCCTTGTCCACCACTTCGCCCATCAGCTTGTTGGACCTGTGGGCGCGGAGCAAAGCCGTCAGCCAGCAATGCAGGGGGTTGTCGGGGTCAGGCTCGATCTGTTCGAACAGAGGGAGCAGAAGGTGGTGTACCTCGAAGACGTCATCCAGCGGCTCGGGGGGGGCTTTGCACAAACAGGGCTTCAGCACCTCATGAAAGTACTGCCTGGCAGGCGTCAGCTTGAAGTCAAGAAGGTTGACCATGACCACCCTGGGCAGGTCGGCCAACGCCTGGTCGAGAGTGCCGCCGGGCAGTGTCCTGTCGGTCAGCCTCGTCTGGCAGTAGATCAGGGAGCGCTTGGACGTTTTCGCGAACTTCGTCAGCTGGGATTCGAGAATTACGACCTCCCTCTTGTCCGTTTCAGCCTCGACGTCCGTGCGCCAGCTCTTTTGGCCCACGTTGGAATGGACGTGCTGGGATTGCAGGTGCGTGACTTTGCCGATTAGCTCGCTTTCGGAGTCCGCAAGCGCCGCGTTAACTAGGCTTTCCATGCCGAGGCCGGCGGCATCGGAATTTTTGAACATCGCAGTGACTACCGTGTCGGCCAGCGGCGAGGGGACATGTTCCGGCGTCACGATTCTCGGGTCAAAATTGTCCAGCGAAGCCAGAAATCGGGCTATGTTTTCGGCGGCGAAAGGTCTGTTTTCGGGCAGAAGCGGATCGACAAGGCCTAGCTCGATCAGGTCGTTCACGCGCTTGATCAGCAAATTTAAGTATGATTTTGAATCAGGCAAGCGGCACGCCTCCGGCAGGATCGGGCACAAGGCCACTTAAAGACAGTTGAATTTTACGTGGCTGTTCAGGCCGTGTCAAGCTATGAGACGAAAACGAAGCAATTTACGGCATATTATATTATTATAAAAATATATTAAAATATAGATTAAAGAATAATATATAATGAATTACAACCTTTTGCTGAAAGGGTTCCGCACTGTCAAGGCCATCGTTCCAAGCTCGGCCGCTTGGACTCCTCCAAGGGATTTTCCCTTGAGGGCCGGTCCTGAACGCGGCCTCTCCCGGCCAGGGAAAGCCTTGGGCTTGGCGGTTACGGTTGGACAAAGGCCGCTCGTTTGCGGGACAGGGGGTCGGGCGCGGACAGGCGCGCATAGCCGTGTTCTTCTTCGGTGGCCGGGAAAGCGGCGCCGTAGCCGGCTGGTCCGCGCGGTTGCCGGTTCCGTCATCGGCAACGGAAGGCGCCCTGCGCGGCGATCTTCATGCGGGCAGGGGCTGAATGCCCCGGGCTCAGGAAAGAGAGTATTGGCTGAAGGCCCGTGGAGGAGCCGTCCCCGCATGTCCCTCCCGCCTGCGGGCCAAAGGCCGACGGTTGCGGCCGGAGTCGGGCGCCGATGACTGGCGGCAGGCGGCCGGCCGCGAGGGCGGAAGAAGGCGGGCGCCTACCGGCACCGGTGTCCGGCGCAGGCCCGGGCCCGCGAAAAGCGGCAGAAGGCCGCCGGCTGCGCCCGGGCCTGCGGGCTCCCGGCACGCCTGGATTTGTCTCGGCAGGCGTTCAGGCCGCGGCGCTCTTCAGTACAGGAGACAGTCAGTGCGCCTCCTGTCGTAGGCGATCAGATGCGGCTCCAGGTTCAGGCAGATCTCGGCGGCGGTGTTGCCGGCCAGGAGATCGTCGAAGAGGTCAGGGCAGCCGATGATGAGATCGATCGGCCTCTTCTCAGTCTCGTACTCGTAAGGCGGTTCCTTGAGCCTGAATCCGTCGGGCCAGAGCCTCACGATCGCCTCTATGAGCGAGAGCACGGCGCGGAAGGGCTTGAAGGTGCGATCCTTGGGGTGGATCTCCACGCCTCGGCAGATCTCGCCCGCCCATTTCCCGAACATGGGGCGGAACTCGGCAGGCCGGAAGTAGGCGTCGGGTATCTTCATGGCCTCGAGCCTTTTCGCCAGCCGGAAAGGGTCGTCGACGTAGGGCGCTCCCGCCAGCTGGAAGGGCAAGGTGGTGCCGCGGCCCTCAGAGATGTTGGTGCCCTCGAGCATCACGGCGCCCGGGTAAAGCCATGCCGACATCGGGGTCGGGAGGTTGGGGGAGGGGGCGATCCAAGGGAGGCCTGTGCCGTGGAACAGCATCTCCCGGCCCCAGCCTTCCATGGGGATGACCGTGAGCCTGGCCGGCGGCTTCCTGGAGGCGTTCCGGAATAGGGCGTGCTCGCCCAGGGTCAGGCCGTGCCGCAGGGGCACCAGGGTCATGCCCACGAAAGACACCAGGTACGGCGAGAGCGCCGGACCCTCAAGTATGACCCCGCCGGCAGGGTTGGGGCGGTCGAGCACGACCGCCTCGATCCCGGCCTCGGCGCAGGCTTCCATCATGAGGAACACCGACTGCGCGAAGGTATAGGTCCTGGTCCCGACGTCCTGAAGATCGCACAGGACGGCGTCCAGGCCTTCCAGCATCGAGGGGTCGGGTTTCCTGGTCTCCCCGTAGAGGCTCCATACCTTGCGGCCGTCCGGAAGCGAGAAGTGAGGCGACTCCTCCATGTTGTCCTGCAGGACCCCGTAAAAGCCGTGCTGAGGCGCGAAAAGGCACTTGACGGCCCCTGGGAGGGCATCGTCGAGGCACTCGAGGGCGTGCCTGCGGTCAGGCCCGATTGAGGCCTGGTTGGCGAGGAGTCCCAGGGATTTGCCCTTGTAGGCGTCAAGGTGGCTTTTCAGGAATACGGACAGTCCCGTAAGAACTCGGGGGGGGGTCTCAGGCATCGGCGAAGGGTCCTGGGGAGGGGGTTGAGGCGGGCGTCTGAAGGGGGCCCCCGCAGGCCTCAGGGGCGGCGCGGGCGTGGAATGGACAGGGGAACCAAGCGCTTCAAGGGAGGCGCGGCTCCTGGCCGGGCTCTGCCGGGCAGGGGTTTAAGGGAGGCGGCTGCCGCAGCCGGAAGCCTGCCGGGGAGGAGGAGGCGCCGGAGATGCCGGCGCGGTCAGGCCGCAAATTACTGGAGGGGCAAAATGCGCGTTCCCTCACGATCTTCGGGGTCAGCCGCCGTCCCGGAGAAGGCCGTTTGGCTTTCCGGGCGGTTCCTTGTTCCTGAAAGGGATTCTAGCCTTGCCCGGAGGTTTTGGCAAGGGCAAAATCTTGGCTCACGGGTGTTTTGGGCTTGATTCGCATTCCGGGGGGCAAGGCTCCGATTGCCTCCCGGCGCGACAAGGCCCCGTCCCCTTCCAAGGCGGCAAGGCTCAGGATGCTGCCGGAGGACCGAGGAGCCGGCGCCCGCCGGGGAAATTGAGGCGCCGGAACAGTCCTGAGGCGGGCAGGGGTTAGGGAGGGGAGGCGGCTTCTGGACGAGTGGCACGGCCGCTGCCGCCTTAGCGGGGGTCTGCAGGCCCGGAAGACGGTCCGGAAGACGGTCCGGAAGCTTCGGGGGCCATCGGGCGCGGGCCTGGGGCCGGCCGGCGGGTTACTTTTGGCAGGCGGGGCAAAAGACAGTGCCCCTGCCGGCGACGGTCGCCCTCTCCAGGGGCCTTCCGCAACGGGGGCAGGGCAGGCCCGCCTTCCCGTAGGCCCGGTGGAGGTCCTGATAGCTTCCCGGCCCCAGGGGGGAGCGGTAGTTCTCGACGGTGGAACCCCTCAGGCGTATAGCCTCGCCGAGGATGGAACGCATGGCCTCCCAGAGCCTGTCCGCCTCGGCAGGGGCGAGCCCGGTCGCCGGGCGGAAGGGGGAGATCCCGGCCTCGAAGAGGGCCTCGGTAGCGTAGATGTTGCCCAGGCCGGCCAGAGAGGCCTGGTCCATGAGGGCGGCCTTGACCGGTGAACGGGAAGAGGCGAGCCTGCGGCGGAAGCCCTCCGCCGAGATCCCTAAGGCATCCTCGCCTGAGGCCCCGGCCGGCATGAGGGCCTCAATCTCGGGGTCAGGGGCGACGCTGAGCCTTCCGAACTTGCGGATGTCGCGGTAAAGGAGGGCGTCCAGGCCGTCAGGAAGGGAGCCCCCCGACAAGGCGAAGGCCGCCCGGACATGGGGGACGGGAAATTCCCTAAGATCAGGGGCCGGGTCCGAGCCTTCCGGGGCAGACTGGCGACCGGGGCCGCCCCCTCCGCGCGGGAGGGTTGCGGCCGGCCGCTCCAGGCCCGATCGGCCGGCCTTTCCCGGGGCGGAGCCCCCGGAGGCGGGTCCGGCCGTGCCGGGCTCGCCTCCCTGGAGGGCGGCCCCTGCGTTACAGGTTTCCTGGGCTTTTCGGGGGCTCCCGGCCTCGCCGGCCTTCCTGAAAGTCCACCCCTTTTCCGGCTCGGCGGCAACCTGGTCTGTTCCGGCCTCCAGGGCCTTGCCGCGCCCGGCGGAAACGCGGCCGCGCCCGCCATCCGGGAGGCTTGGCGTGCCAAAGAAGTCCGCTGCCCTGCCGAACAGGAACTGCCCGGTCATTCTGAGGGAGGCGAGCAGGGTGATCCCCCCCTCGAAGCCGATGAGCACGCATTTGCCCCGGCGGCGGGCGCCCGTCGCGGCGCGGCCTTCCAGGGCCGTGAGGGGAAGCGGCCCGGGGGCTATGGCGGGGAAAAGGGCAGCGGCGCGCAGGACTTTGGCCCCCTTGAGGGCCGAGTCGAGGTCCCTCGCTATGGTCTCGGCCTCCGGGAGTTCAGGCATGCGCGGGGGCCAGGGCCCGTGAGAGGGCCTTGAGCTCGGCCTTGGGCCTCACCGCGAACCTCAGCCACCCCGGGCCGAGCCCGCGGAAGTTCGAGGCGTCCCGGACGAGGATGCCCTGCCGGTAGAGGCGGCCTATGACGTCGGGGGCGCCGCTTCCGGCATCCATGAGCATGAAGTTCGCATCCGAGGGCATGACCTTGCCGAACGGTTCCAGGATCTTTCGGAGCGCGGGCCGCAGGCGGGCCACGGCCGGGGCGGCGGCGTTCAGGTAGTCGAGCAGGGGGAGGCAGTAGAGACCGGCCTCCAGGGCCATGCAGTTGAGCGGCCAGGGCTCGAGCTGGGCGGCCAAGGGCCTCACGCTCTCCGGGCTCCCGGCCAGGTACGCGAGCCTGAGCCCCGGCACCGCGAAGATCTTGGTAAGGGACCGCAGGACCAGAAGCCTGGGGCGATCGGATGCCTCCTCCAAAAACGAGAAGCCGCCGGAGGTGAATTCGAAGAAGGCCTCGTCGACCACCAGCCAGGCCCCGGTCCGGTCGCTCAGGTCCAAGAGGGCCAGCGCGGTCTCGCGCGGCAGGAGGCGGCCCGTGGGGTTGGCGGGGTTGGCTACGAAGACCAGATCCGGCTTTAAGGACTCAGCCTTTTCCGCCTCTTCCGGCGTGACAAGGAAGTCCCTGGCGCGGCCGGCCAGGACCCAGTGCGCGCTCTTTCCGGCGGCGGCCAGCGACTCCTCGTATTCCGCGAAGGCCGGCCCGATGATGACCGGCCTGCGGGGGTCGAGGATCCTGGCTATCATGCGGATGTGCGGGGTGGACCCGGCTCCGGGGAGTATGCGGTCAGGGCTGAGGCCGGTCCTTCGGGATATGGCCTCCACGAGGCTTCCCGCAGAGACGTCAGGGTAGTGCACGGTCTCGGCGAAGGTCCTGAAAAGGTGGGCCTTGAGGCCGGGGGGCTGGCCGGCGGGGTTGATGTTGGCGGAGAAGTCGATGATCTTGCGCCAGGGGATCCCCAGGTCCAGGGCGGCGGCGAAGACGCGCCCGCCGTGCAGGTGCTCGCTCAAGGCTAAAGGTCCTTATAGGTGGCTGCGGGCCGGCGGAGGCCCTAAGGCGCGGGGGCTCGCGCCGGGCGGGGCCTCGCCGAGGCAGGGAGTGGCGCGCGCCGGCAAAGGGAACGGTCTCAAGGCGCCCTTGCCTTGAGTTCAGCGGCGAAGCTGGCGCCGCGGCGACGCGGTCCGGCGCCTGTCTGGCTTCCGGTTTATAGCACATCCCTAGAGCCAAAAAAAGCGCGCTTGCGGGTTCAGGCGGGCGGTGCGAAGCTGCCTTGCGGGTTCAGGGGGGCGGGGCGAAGCGGCCTTCCGGGTTCAGTTGGGTTGTCCCGGCAGTTAACCCGGAAAGCATCCGGGAGGTTGTCCCTTGAGCTGTTACGGCAGGCGCCTTGCAAGCGTTCCGCGAAAGTTTCCGCGGCGGCGAGCGGCAAGAGCCCCATGCAGGCGGAGCATCCGGATGGAAGGTTCCCCTGCCGGCGCCCGGGGCGGCGAGGCGCGGTCCCGAAGAGCCTGCCTCGCCGCGGAAGACTCGGATGCGCCGGGCGCCTTTGAGGCATTTCCGGCAAGCGCGTAAGGCGCCGCAGGCGGGCGGGTTGAGCAGACGTCTGGATCAGCCATAGCCCGCCGCTGAAAGGCGTAAGAAAAAATCCTTGACATGCCGGTTCGGAGCGGCTAGCATTATTCGAATTGGCGCTTTGTCACCCTCCTTCTATGAAAGATGCGAGGCCCGCGCGGGGCAAGCTTTCCCGCCGGCAAACGCCGCCGCAACCTCCTCCTCCGCAGCCCCTGTAAGCGGGAAGCCGCTCACGGCTTCCACAAGGCAAGCTCCGGGGGATGTCCATAAGCCGTACAGGCCACGAAGGCCGCGCCCCGGAACGTCATGAAGTTCCGGGGCGCGGCCTTTTTTCGTGCCTGGAGCCTTTTCCGGGCGGCGGCGGGAGTCGCGGCGCTGTCAGGGCCAGTCTCGCTTTGGCCGCCTCCTCGCCTCTGAGGCCGGCCTTTCGCCTCTCAGCAGGCCGTCCTTTCGCTTTTCAGCCGGGCATCCGGTTCGCCTCTCCGCCGGAAGCATTTTGGCTTCCTGCGGACACCTTCCGGCGGAAAGCTTTTTTTCCTGAGAAGGCAAGCCCCGTGATTCCGGATGTCTTCAGCCTTCCGCTATCCGCCTTCCGCTATCCGGCGGCGTGAGGTTTTCCGCTTTCCGGGCTGTCTTGCCCCCTCCGGAGGCGGCCCCGCGCCTCCGGAGTGACCTTTCGGCCGATGCCCGTCAGGCAGGTGCGGCCGGAGGTGCCCTCTCCGCCGGGGCCGAGGAGCGGAGGGGCGCCCTCCCTCCCTCCCTCCCCGGCCGGCGGGAAAAGTTCACTGCCTGAGCGAAGCCTGACCCGTAACAACCGAAAAACAATCGAGGAGAACAGCTATGAGGAAAACCCTTCTTCCGGCGCTTGCCGCCCTTCTGCTGACGGCAGCCCCCGCCGCGGGGCATGACTTCTGGGCTTCGGCCCCCGGCGCGGCCGCGGGAAGCCCCGTGACCGTCGTCTTCGGCTACGGCCACGGCTTCCCCGACGTCGAGGCGGCGGAAGACGCCGACTTCGAGACCCGCTTCCAGGCCCCCCGCCTGGTGGGGGCCGACGGGAAAGACGTGCCGTTGTCCAAGGGAAAGGACGCCATGACATACGTGACTCAGGCTCCCCTGCCCGCAGGCACCTATTTTGCCCTCACGCGGAACAAGCCCGGCTTCGGGTCCAGGACCCCCGACGGCTACAGGCGCGGGTCCAGGAAGGACAACCCCGACGCCGTGACCTGCACGATCTCGTACCGCTTCGGCAAGGAAGTCCTGGCCCTGGGCGGCCCCGCCCAAGGCTATGACAAGCCGCAGGGCCAGGAGATCGAGATCGTGCCGCAGAAGGATCCCTCTTCCCTGAAGGCGGGAGAGCCCTTCCCGGTCAAAGTGCTCTTCAGGGGAAAGCCCAGCCCCGGCACCGAGGTGAAGGCGTTCTTCGCGGGATTCACGAAGGACAACGTGGCGAGCGCCTTCGCGGCGCAGGCCGACAAGGAAGGGCTGGTCAACATCATCCCCCTGGCCCCGGGAGACTGGCTCGCCAAGGCCGGCGAGGAGGCGGATTACTCCGACAAGGCCACGTGCGACAGGGAATCCTATGGCGCCTCCCTCACCTTCAAGGTTCAGTGACCTGAAGCGGGGCTCAAGTCCCCCTGGGAGGCGGGCCGGGTTGCCCCGCCTCCCTCCGGGGCCGTCACGGGAGGACTTAAGCGGGGCCTGCCGCGGATTCCCGGCCATCGGCATGAAAATGAAAAACGCAGCCATAGCGGCTTCTTCCGGCGCCGCGCCTGCGGGCGACGGCCTGGGGTCACGTCCGGCGCCTTCAGGCGAACCGCCGGAGTTTCGCCCGGCGCCGGGCGAAACTCCGGCAGCGGAGACCGCGTTTTCCGGTACCCCTCCTCCGGCAGGGCCGGAGTCGCCGCAGGCCGGCGGAGCCCGGCCGATCGGGAGAGACGAGGCGCCGGAGCCGCGGGCTTTTGCGGCAGGCGGCCGGTATCCTGCGGGGGAGGGCGGCAGGAAAAGCCCCGCCGTCGGCAACGAGGCCCCGGAGGAGCCGCAGGAAGAACTGCGGGCCAATCCGCGGGACTTGCCGCTGGACGGGCCTCCGGAACCGCCGCTGGAAGAGTCAAAGGAGGGGCCTGCGGCAGAGGGCGAAGCGGCGGACATGGAGCCGGCCGAATCCTGCGTCGCGCGCCCCGGAGAAGACCGGGACCCGGCCGGACAGGAGCCGCGCCTGCCTTGGCCTGCCGCCGGGCCAGGCTTGCCCGGCTCCGGACCTGAGGGGCGGGAAGGCCTGCAGGATCTGACGCCCCTGGCCGCGGACCGTCTCCAGGACCATGAGCTCCGGGCCGAGGCCAGGGCCTTCCGCGCCGCCTGCGCCCTGGGCGCGGCCGTTCACCTGGCAGCCTTGGCCTTCCTGGTTTGGGGACTCGGCCCGGAGGAGGCCGAAGACTGGCGGCCGATCGCCGTCATGGACCTGTCTCGATTTGACCCGCTGGGAGGGCAGGGAGGGATCGAGGATCTTCTGCGTTCCGACGAGGAAATGGTCCCGGTCCCGGAAGAGCCTCAGCTTGCCGAGGCGCCGGAGCCGGAGCCGGAGGACCTGACCGTGCCGGAAAGCACGGCGGAATCGGCGGAACCCCTCCCTCCGCCCCCTGCGGCTCCGGCTGAAACCCCCAAGCCAACGCCCAAACCCAAGCCGCTACGGCAGGCAGCCGCTCCCTCCCAGCCAGCGGGGCTCCCGGCTCACTCCTCGGCCCCGGGAATCGGCGGTTCAGGCCCCGGCGGCACGCCCGGCGGCTCTGGGCGCGGCAACACCGATGAGCTTGCGGCCTATAAGGCCGCCATCCGCAGGCGCCTGGAGAGCCGCAAGAAATACCCGCCCGCAGCCCAGGCCCGGCGGGTAACCGGGGTGGTGAGGGTAAGCTTCACCGTGCACAAGGACGGCCGCCTAAGCTCCCCTGCCCTGGTGGCGAGTTCCGGGCACGGCATCCTCGACGACGAGGCCATGGCGCTCCTGGCCAGGGTCTCGCCCCTGCCTCCCATCCCCGACGGCACGGGGCTGAATACCCTGAACCTGACAGTGCCGTTGCGGTTCTCGCTGAATTAGCCGCCTGCCGGCCGGGCCGTCCTCTGAATGCAGGCGGCGCCGCCTGCGGAGGGCGAGGCTTGCGGTCCCGGCGGAACGCCCCGCTTCCTGTCCTGGCGGCACTCCGCGCTTTCCCCGGCGGACCTGCGGCGGCGACTGTCCCTGTCCCTGTCCCTGACCTTGACCCTGGCGGCGGCGTTTTGGCGAAGCGCGCCTCGGGCGCCGGGAAAGATTCGGCAAACGGCAGGTCTGGCAACGGCGCGGGCCGGAAAGCGAGAGCGGAGGAGGAATCGCTCCGCGATGATCCAAAGTGTGCCAATACCTGGAAAACCGCCGCGACTTCCCCGTAAACGCGTGGCCCCGGTCCGCTTGTTTCTGGCATAAGCGGTCCAGGGCGGCGACTGGGCCATCGGCGCGGCCCCCTCCCTCTTCCCCTTCCCTCCCTGACCTCCGTTGGGCTGGGGAAGCCCTTCCGGCTGCCGGGAGGCCGGCCCTTCCGGGCGTACCCCACGGCCTCCCGCCTCCGGAGGGCGGCCGCGGCACCGGCGGGAGTTTTTTTCGGCCGCCTACGGAATGCTCTGCAGAAGGCCGGAGGTTTCAGGCGCGGGAAAAAACAAGGCCGCAAGGCTTGGCCCTTCCGCGGAGGTTTTGCGGCCGGGGGCTGCCGCGCCGCGTCGAAACCGCTGAGGCCAGGGGGATCTTAGGCGGCAACGCGATGAACTCCTCCGCGGCGCCGTGCCTGAACCGCCGCGGCAAGGGCGGAAACTTGTGGAGGCCCAAGAGGCGCGCGGCGGATACCGCCGGGACATGGGGTAACTTAGCCGGGGCGCGCGGCGAACTCCTCCGGAGCACGGCGGACTCGGCAGCGGCTCAGGGCGCTCATCGCTGACGCCCGGGGCGCGCTTTGCCGAGGCGCGGGGGGGCGCGCGGCGGAGGGGAAAGGTCACTCCGGAAGCCAGGCCCAGGGAGGTGCGGCCCATGGTCCAAAGGGCGGCCTATGGCATTCGGCGGGCTTGAGCGGTAGGATAATGATATCTGTTGGCCGCAGGGCCGGGTCCGTTGCCGGCCGCTGTCCCGTCAAAAGCCGTCCCCCGGCCGGCCCTGCGGCTCCGCGGGCCTGGCCTGGAGAACAGGGCAACGCGTTTGGCCGGCCTTGTCCCGCGCCTGCCCATGGCTCCGCCGGCGCGCCGGTTTCCCGGGACTGGAGGTGGAAAGTGCACGGCGAGCAGGCGGAGGGCCAGAACAAGGCCGGCCTTACGGGCGGGGCGGATCCGCGCCTCAAGCTCGCGGTCCTCGCGCTCTGGTCCGTTGAGCTGGCTTTGTCGCCCTCCCTGAGGCCGGCCCTCCTGGGGCTGGCGGGCTCGCTGGCCTTCGCCTGGGCGGCGGGCGCGCTGGGGGATCCCTCCTTCTACAGGCGGCTTGCCGCAGTCAACGGCTTTCTCCTGTTCGTCTGGCTTCTGGTGCCTTTCTCGGTTCCCGGGGCGGGCGCCCCGGCGGCCATGATTCTCGGCCTTGAAGCCTCCCGCGAGGGCGTGGGGCTGTCCGCGCTGATTTCCGTCAAGGCGGCCGGCATCACCATGGGGGCCCTGGCCCTCACTCGGGGCGCTCCGGCTCTCAGGCTGCTCGCCGCCGCCAGGGCCCTGGGCGCGCCTGAGAAGGCCGTGGCTTTGACGCTCATGACCGTCAGGTACATCGCCGTGATGGGACACGAGTATTCACGGCTCCGGAACGCCATGAGGGTGAGGGGGTTTTCCGCGAGGATCAGCCTTCACTGCCTGAAGAGCTTCGCCAACCTCGCGGGCATGCTCCTGGTGCGCGGCATCGAGCGCGCGGAAAGGGTGCGGGCCGCCATGCTGTGCCGGGGCTGGCAGGGCCGCTTCTGGATCCGGACCGGCTTCAGGTGCCGGGGAAGGGATCTGGCCTTCGCGGCTCTCGCCTTCGCCCTCTCGGCTGTCCAGGCGGCCGCCGCGCTCGCGGGGCCCGAGGCGCTCGCGGGCGCCGCCGAGGCTTTGACATGACGGGAAACCCGCCCCTGATAGAGCTCAGAAAGGTGACCTTCGCCTGGAAAGGCGGCGCCCCTGTCCTGGACGGGCTGGATCTCCTTTTGCGGGATGGGCAGAAGGCCGCCCTCGTCGGCGGGAACGGATGCGGGAAGACCACGCTGCTCATGATCGTGATGGGGCTCGCGCGCCCCCGGTCCGGGTCCGTGTCCATACTGGGCGAGCCCATGCTCGCGGAACGGGACTTCCGCAGGGCCCGTCCGAAGCTGGGCTTCGTGTTTCAGGATGCCGACGACCAGCTCTTCTGCCCGACCGTGGCCGACGACATCGCCTTCGGCCCCCTTAACCTGGGGGCCACGGCGGAGGAGGCCGAGGGCATCGTGCGCGACGTCCTCGCGCGGCTGGGCATGGAGACCTTCAGGGACCGGGTGACCCATGACCTGTCCGGCGGCGAGAAGCGCCTGGTGGCCCTGGGCACGGCTCTGGCCCTCCGGCCGCGGATGCTCATACTGGACGAGCCCACCAACTTCCTGGACCGCAAAGCCCGCGGGAGGCTCATGGACATCCTGGAGGAGCTCGGGCTCCCCTGCCTCGTCGTCAGCCATGACTTCGGTTTTCTCGGCCGGGTATGCACGTCGTACCTGGAGCTTGAAGGCGGGAAGATAAGGCCGCTGGAGGCGCTCCCATCCTGAGGCGCCCGGGGGGCGGGGCGCCCTGCCATCCGTCGGCCTCGGCGGCCCGGCCGCCGCCCTTAAGGGGCCCTTGCCGCGGCAAGCCAGCGGCGGCAATAGGCTTAAGGAGTTGAAAGTCAGGCTGTCAGCCGAAGTCTCTCCGTGAGACCTCAGGAGTCAGGAGCAAGGAGCAAGGAGCAAGGAGCAAGGAGCAAGGAGCAAGGAGCAAGGAGCAAGGAGCAAGGAGCAAGGAGCAAGGAGCAAGATCGGAAGAG
>JAITRL010000284.1 GCA_031288415.1 Deltaproteobacteria bacterium
CCGCCTCCCCGGGGCCCGGAGGCGAGGCAGGAGCCCCGGCCCCTGCCGCTTCAGGCGGGATCTGGCCGGGCATCTCCGCCGCTGGGCCTCCGGAAGGCCCCACCGGGGGAAGCGCCGGCTGGAGGGGGGAAGCCGGTATCCCCGAGGCGGGCGCGGGGACGCCCGGCAGGGTTCCGGCGGCGGGGGTTCCCGGAGCGGTTCCCGGGGGCGCGCCGGGCGCCGCAGGCGCGGCGCCCGGGGCGGGCCCGGAGACGACCGGGGCCGCCAGGGCCTCTCCCCAGGCGTAGCGCAGGGCCACCGAGCCAGCCTTGCAGAGGATCTCGACCCGCACCTTGCCGGGGGCGGTGCGCGCGTCGAAGTTCGCGCTGACGCGGGTAAAGCCCCGGTGGCGTCCCAGGCGCACCAGCTCCACCGGCCCTTCCGGGCTGGGGCGCAAAGTCTCCTGGGAGAAGGGGATGTTCCCCTGGAAGTCCAGGTAGACCACGTTCCGGGAGGCGCGCTGGAGGCTGGAGTTCTCGGTCACGCGGCCGGCCCTGCCGCCGAACTCGATAATGAGCGTGAGCCTTCCCAGGGAGTCGTAGCCCCCCTCCATTTTGCCGAAGGCGCCGGTCCCGTCTCCCGTGCCCTTGCAGGGCAGGTACCCCGCCAGGGGATCCGCCGGCCCCTGCGGGGCCTCCGGCGCGGGCTCCGGCGCGGGCTCGGGCTGTACCGGGGCCGGGGGCGGGGCCAAGGCGGCCTGAAATTCCGGGGTCCGGGCGGGCTCCGGCGCCTCCCCGACCCAGCGCCAGAGCATGAAGAGCCCGATGAACCAGAGGAGCATCACGGCGAAGAGGATTTTGCGGGTGCGGGGGGACATGGAGGCTTCCGGGAACATGGCCGCGCGGGGGCGGCGGGCTGCGGGGCGGGCCGGCAGGCTTTCCGCCGGGAGGCCGGCCGGCCGCGGCGGAGGCCTTCAGCCGGTCCGGGCAGGCCGCCCCGGCAGGGCAGGCCGCGACAGGGGCCTGCCGCAGGCGGGGCAGGGGAGCCCTGTCAGGAAGGGGCGGCGCCGCGGGCCGAAGGGGAGGCCGGGCTGGAATTCACCATTATAGTACGCGCGGGCGCGGGATGCGCCATCGCCCGCACGGGGGGCTCAAGGCCTCTGCCGGAACGGCGGCGCGCCCACGTGAGGGCCGGGCGCCGGCAGGCGGCGGGCGGCCTCAGGCGCCGGTCAGTTGACGGTGACGATGGAGGTGGGAAGCGGGGTGCGGTCGAGATCCAGGGTGTTGATGACGGGCAGGGCCCCGTCTGCCTTCATGAGAACGCGGATCCTGCCGATGCCCAGGGCCTCGAGCTGCTCGGCGTGGTCCGGGAAGTCCCGGGGGTAAAGCTCGAAGTTCCGGGTGACGAGGTCGCGGAGGAACCTCGGGAAGCCGTCAGGGCCGTCCCAGGTCACCAGGAGAGCCACGCTGGGAAGGCTTATCTGCAGCGAGGCCTCCGCCTCGGCGCCTGTCTTCCAGGTGAAGACCCGCGTGACGGGGTAATTGTAGTTGATCATGGTCTGCGCCCCGTCGGGGGCGCTGAGCGAGACCACGGTGCGCTCGGGCTTCTCCAGGGCCTCGTCCCCGGCCAGGGCCGCGGTCATGGTCAGGGTGACGTCGTACGAGGGGGCCAGCGGCTCCTTGAAGGGGACCGAGCCCACGCTCGCGAGGCGCAGAAAATCCCTGCTGAACGGGAAGGGCCTGGATTCCCAGGTCCGGGCCGAGTAGCCGCCGGGCCCCTTGGAGTCCAGGAAGGGCGCGGCGCGCCCGGAGAGGAACTTGAGAAGCAGCCCGTCCTTGCCGTAGAGGGCCTCGCGCTCCTCGGAGTCGGTCAGAAACCGCGTCGGGAGCAGCACGTCCGATTCCCAGTGGCTGTCCAGGGCGCGGGCCGCCGTGTCCACCAGCACGTTCTTCAGGGCCTCGAACTCCGAGATCCGGCTGCGGAAGATGAAGTCGTCGGGGACCGTGTCGCCCGGCTCCTTATAAAGATGCGAGGCGTAAGCCTCCAGGGAGTCCTTGGCCTCCTGGAAAGGCGCTTCCGTGAGATCCTGCGGGGCGTCCGGGGCCTGGGCCCCGCCGGCGGGAGGGGCGGCCGCCGCCTGCCCCCCGTAGTTGTGGGCGGCGAGGCGCAGGGCCGACTCCGGGTTCCCTGACAGGCTGCTTACGATCTCCTGGGTAGCCGCGGAATAGCGGCTGAACTCCTTTTCCGCCTCGTAGACGCGCCTGATGAAGTCCGTGCGGTAGTAAAGGTCGCCGGCCTGGGCGCGCGCCGACCTCAGCATGGGGCCCAGCGCCTTGCCTTTCTGCAAGAGGCCCTTGGCCTTGCGCCACTGGGCCTTGGCCCCGGACAGGTTTCCGGCCATCCGGCCCAGCTGGAGGTTCTCCAGCCACACCGGGCTGTCGGGCTGATCGGCCAGGTGCCTCAGGTTCCCGAGCATCACCCCGGCGGCGCGCGCGGCGGGGGACTCCGGGCTCACGGGGCGCAGGCGCATGAACGCCGAAAGCTCCGATCCCTCGAGAAGGCCCCTGGCCACCGGCCCGGAAAAAGTCAGCTGGAACTCCCGCCACTGGCTCTCGCACATCCCGTTGTACTCTTCGGCGAAGCCCCGCATCTCCTCGCGGATCTCCTCGCTCGAGTCCGGGTGCCTCTGGGGGTCGGCCGCGGCCTCCATCAGGTGGAGGGCCTCCAGGATCATGGCCCTGCCCGTGCTGGTGCAGGCCCCGCGCACGCGGGACAGCCCTCCGGGGGGGATGAAGGCCTCCACCTCCTCCCGGCTGAAGAAGGGCTCCCAGAACTGCGCGATCTCCACGTCGCTCACCCCGTGGGAACGCTCGGCCCAGTCCAGGAGCCAGGAGGCCGAGGCGCCCCCCCGCAGCTCCATGGCCAGATCCACGGCGTTGTTGAGCTCGGCCAGGATCCGGCCGCTCCGGTCCCCCGCCAGGGGGCCGCCCCTTTCCCGCGCCACCAGGATCGACAGGAGGCGCGCGTAGGTGAAGTTCCAGAGCGGGCGGCTGTCGAGATCCAGGCCCTCCGGAATCACGGGGAACAGCTCCTCCACGGAAGACATGGACCCTTGCGAGAGGATGTCCATGCGCCCGGAGTAGGCGGCGAAAAGGAACAGGAGCTGCCGGAAGGTCACCGCGAAGAGATCCGAGTCCGGGTCGGACACCCGCCGCAGCTGGCGGCCGATGTCGGACATGATGCTGACGGTGACTTTCTCGAAGCTCATTTTCAGCGCCTCCTCCATGCGCCTTGTGAGCTCCCCCGCGGGATCCGGGCCGATCCCCCGCACGCGCGCGGACTTTTCGTAGTCCTCCAGCCTGGCCAGGACGTAAGCCGCGGCGTCGGCGCGCTCCAGGTCCTCCGCGGGGTCGGCCACGGGCGCGTCGGCCGCGGCCAAGGCCACGCGGAGCTCCTGCGCCTCCCCGTTCGCCCCCCGCTGGTACTGCACGTTCTTGGCGAAAAGGCAGGCGACCGCCGCCAGGGCCACGTAAAACAGGAAAGTCCGCCACACTATGCCGGACTGCCGGGTCGCCCCTGACCGGTTGATCCTGCGGGAGAAGCGCCCCAGGCCAGGCAGCGTCTCGGAGAGCAGCCTCCCCGGACCTGCCCCGGAGCCGCGCCCGCCCGGAGGCGAATGCGCCGGGCCGTCCCCGCCGGCCGCGGCGGCCCAGCCCTCAGGGGCTGCCGCGGCGGGCGCGGGGCCGGACAGCGGCTTGTCCGCCGCGCCCCAGGCCTCGAAGCCTTCCGCGCCCAGGCCCCCCCGGCCGCCCGGAGCGGGCAGGCCGTCGCGGCCGGCATGGGCCGCCCCCGCTCTCCCGAGCCCGGCGGCGGCCACCGCGAGGACAGCGGCGCTCACTTCCGCGGAAGCCCCCGGAATGACGCCCGGCGGCGCCTCAGGGCCGGCCGGGCCCGCTCCTTGCGATGCCTCCCCGAAGACCTGGGGCATGGACACGAAGACCCCGAGGATCCTGGGCGCGGCCCTCCCCGGCGCGGGGCTCCGGAGGGTCTCGCAGAACAGCGAGAGCGGCCTCTGCAAAGCCTCGGCGGCGGCGGGGGCGGAGAGGTAGCGCGCGATCTCGGAAGGCTCCCGGTCCGTCACCTCCACCAGCAGGTCCTGGATCTCCTTGCGGATGGCCGCGGCGGCCTCGGCGGCGACGCCCTCCCCCTGGCCGCCGGCCAAAAGGGCCCCCGCCGCCCTGCCCTGACCGGCGAGCGTGTCCAGGGCCGCCTCCCAGCCCGGCTCCAGATGGAGGCCCGTGATGAAGACGTAGCAGGGGGGCGAGAAATCCAGCTCCTCCGCGAGCCTGTCGAAAAGCTGGCCCGTCTGGAGGGCGAGATCGCGGAGCTCTTCCTCCCGCTCGAGCCTGAGCGCCTCCGCGGGGACCGTCACCAGCACCCCCTGAAGGGGGATGCGGCGCCCGGTCTCGCGCAGGAGCGCGCACAGCGCGGCCCGGGTCTCCTCGGCCCCTCCGGGCGAGCCGCCCGCCCCCAGGGCCGCCGTGACCACCGGGTTGGGGGCGGGGCCGGGGCCGGCTCCCGCTCCGCTCCCGGCGGCGCCTGCCTGGCTTCCGGGGGCCGCCGCGCCCGCGGGCGGCTGGAAGCGGTCGTACAGGCCGCGCACGGCGATGTAGATGGCCTTCTCGAAAAAGTACCAGCTGCAACCCTCAGGCCCCTCCAGCGGGGCCTGCGGGCCGGGATTGAGGGGAGGGCCGGCCTCGCGGAGGAAGCCGCGGCTGCCCGACCCGTAAGGCCCGGCCGCCAGGAGCCACGGGAAGCCCCCCCGCCGCAGATCCTTGGGAAGCGACCTGCCGGGCGGCCTCAGGGCGAGAAGCCCGCTCTCCCAGTCCCGGCGCAGGGCCGAGTCCTGGGAGGCCGACTCCGCGGTCCCTGCCCCCCGCCCCAGGACTGACTCCGCGTACCGGCGCCGCGAGACGGCGCTCCCTCCGAGCCGGAAGAGGTACCAGAAGAACGGCAGGAGCAGGAAGATCACCGGGCCCGCCATGGCGATCCAGGGGCTCCAGTCCATGAGCCAGGCGAGCAGGAGGAGCCCGAGCCCGGAAGCCGCGGCCAGGAAGAGCAGCAGGATCACGAGGAGGATTCTCTTGATCATCTCAGCTCCTCCGCCGCGGGGATTTCCCCGCCGTCCAAGGCCGCGCCTTCCCCGCGGACCGCGCGGCCTCCGCCGCCGCGGCCCGGCCCTGCGGCTGAGGCCGCGCTGACGGCGGAGCGGGGCCTTCAGCGGAAGGGCTTTTTCCGGCGCGGCCGCCCACGCCCTACTGCCTCACGCCCACAAGCAGAAGCTGAACCTTTTCCGGCGCTCCGGACCACCGGATCTCGATCCTGCCGGAGGCGAAAGCCTCCTCCCACAGCGGATCCTGCTTCCTGACGGAGAAATAGGCCGCGTCAGGGCGGCGGGGAAGCCCTGCCGGGGCCTCGCGCACCGGGGTGAGCCCCACCCCGGGCAGCCCCCAGGCGACGAGCTCCGCGAGCCTCGCGGGGGAGGCCAGGCGGGCCTTGAGGGGCATGGACTGCTTGAACTCTTCCGCCCTCGCCTCCGAACGCGCCGCGATGAAGAAGCTCAGGGCCGGGTCCGAGCCCGGGGGGATCTCGCACGAGAAGCTCTCCCCGTCCCTCCTGAAGGGCAGGCTGAGTTCAGGGCCGGGGCTCAAGGCCTCCAGGGACCGCGCCACCGAGTCCCTCGCGGCGAGGAAACACGGGCCCGGGTCCCCGTGATCGTACGGGGCCAGGGCGGTTCCGGCCCCTTCCGGCCCGAAGGGCGAGAGCTCGGAGGCGAGCTCGCTGAGCGCGGCGTAGGCCGCGCAGGGGTGGGCGCAGGAGGCGTTCAGCAGGCCGTTGAGCCGGGCGACGTGCCTGACCACTATGCCCAGGGCGGCGGCAAGAGCCCTTTCCCTGGAGTCGGAGGCGGGCCCCCTGTCCCTGCCGAGGGAAAGCTTGTAGTCCTCCAGCTCGCGGCCCTTGGCCCGGAGAAGCTCCAGGACGTCCATGACCGTCTCCCGCAGGCCCCCTTCAGGGTAAAGCCGCAGGGCCGGAGGGGCGAAGGGCAGCCGCGCGAGGCGGCCGCCCTCCTTCCGGAACCTGGCCACGGGGATCAGGAGGCGCCCCCGGGCATCGGCGTCGCGCGGACCGAACATGATTTCGCCGCTGTAAGTCAGCGTGTCCACCCAGGCGACCGGCCCGTCGGCCTGCATGTCCGGAACCGGGACAGGCTCGGGGCAGGCCGCGAAAAAACTTGCGCGCGGGGACAGGGAAGGCCCGGAAGGCAGAAGCCCGCCCGCGGGGGCGACGTCGGGCAAGCCGGCCCGCCCCGGCTCCGGAAAGGCTTCCCCGGCGAGATCCGCCTCAAAGCCCGGGGCGGCTCTCGCCTCCGGGTCACCCGCCCGCGCCCCCGCCTGAACGCCTGGATAGCGCTCGGCGGGCCGGGGTAGGGCGCCGTCCTGCGGGAGGCTCCGGCCTTCAGGGGCCGGCGCCTCCCGCGCCGCGGCCTCGTCAGGGCCGGGGTCCTCCCAGGGAGGGCAACGGACGTTGGGGCCCACGTGGGAGGCGAGCGGGAACGCGAGGTAGGCCGTCAGCTCGAGGGCCCCTGCCGGGGCCTCCGGGAGGAGCGCCGCAGGGATGCTCGCGTTGCCGGGCGCGGTGATCCTGTGCCCTCCGGGGAGCGCGAGATCCATGCCGGCTATCTCCAGCGCGCCGCGCTCGAGCGCCTCCTCGCTCAAGGCCAGGGAGGAAAACCCCCAGGGCCAGGGCGAGACGGCCCCCATGACCCATTGCAGCTCCCTTCGGCACCGCGCCTCCGTCAGCTGGAAATGGTGAGGCTCCAGGGGGCTGCCTTCCTTCCAGAATATGGGCCTTAAGATATTCACTGGGAAAGCGCCCCCGATGCGGCCTTGGTCGCCTGGGCGGCGGCGGAGGCCGCCTGGGCGGCCTCCGCCGCCTCCTTCAGCGAGGGGAGAACCCCCTCGATTCCCCCGCCCCCGGAAGACGCGGCGCCTGAAGGCGCGCCCGGCGGGGCGCCCGGAGCCGCCTGCCCGGCCGCTCCTTCGCCCAGGACCGCCGCCGGGGGCGGCGCGGATGCCGCCCCTCTGGGCGGGGGGGTCGAGCGGCTGGCGGTCACGGGCGCGCTGGGCAGGTTATGGGCATGGGAAGGCTGATCCGGAGGCAGGGCTCCCTGCGCCTGGCCGGGGGCCGCTTGGGCCTGAATCTGCCCCGCCGCGGAAGGCGGGGCCTTGCCCTGAGGCGGCGGCGGGAGCTGGCCGGGAGCGGCCGATGCCGGGGCGGCGGCTTGTCCGGTAACCGGGTAGGGCTGAAGCTGCCTGGGCGGCGGCGCCTGGGATGACTGGCCCGGGGCCGCGCCGGGCTGCGCCTGGGCGGGAGCGGCCTGGGGGGCCGCGCCGGGCGGCGCCTGGGATGACTGGCCCGGGGCCGCGCCGGGCGGCGCCTGGGCGGGAGCGGCCTGGGGGGCCGCACCGGGCGGCGCCTGGGAAGACTGGCCCGGGGTCGCGCCGGGCTGCGCCTGGGCGGGAGCGGCCTGAGGGGCCGCGC
>JAITRL010000288.1 GCA_031288415.1 Deltaproteobacteria bacterium
CTGACGGTTCTCCTCCTCCAGCCTGAGGTTGTCGGCCTCCAGGGCCGCCTTCTTTTCCTTGAGGCCGCTCGTCCTCGCGAACCCGTCCTCCGAGAGGAAAAGGTAGCCGATGAAGCCCAGGATGAGCGCCAGGAGCACCCCCAGCCAAAGGGCCTTGCTGGACAGAAAGGAGTCGGTCCAGCCCAGGAGGCGCCTCGCGGGCGCGCCTCCGGCCTTCCGGGCATCCTGGTCAGCCGCTCTGGACAAGGAGTGCATGCCTTCACTCCTCAGGGGCCTGAGCCGGGGCCTGGATCGAAGCTGGAGCCGGGGCCGAAAGATCCGCCGTCGCGGCGGGAAGAGTGGCCCCCAGGACCACCCGGTTAAAGTTTTTGAGCCTTAGAGCCTCGATCACCTGAAACACCGTGCCGTAATCCGCCCCCCTGTCCGCGGAGACGAGCACCACCGCCTTGGTCCCGTCAGCCCCCGTCTGTTCCAGAAGATCGCCCAGGGTGGCCGGGGTGGCGGGCCGCCCCTCAAAAAAGACGTCGCTGCGGGAGGTGACGCTGACCTCCAGGCGCTCCGCGGTCTGGACCAGGGAACCCGAGGCCAGTTCAGGCAACATGAGCCTCAGGCCGGGAAGCACGGCGAACTGGGCGGTCACCATGAAAAAAATGACCAGCTGAAGCACGACGTCCACGAGCGGGGTCATGTTGACCACAGGGGCGTTGCGGCCGGACCTGCCGGGGCTGGCGGAAAAGTTCATGGGATTACCGTGGGCGCGGCAGGGCCCGCGAGCGCGGGGGCCGGGATATCAGAGCGCCGCCGCTGCCTTTCTCTGGGCGGCGGCCTGGGCAGTGCCTTGGACGGCCTGGGGAGCGCCATGGGCTACGGATTGGCCTCCTGGCTGGGGTTTGGGAACCCCGCTCTCCTGGACGGAGGTCTCGGCCGCTGCCAGGGCCTCCAGCAGGTCCGAGCCCAGGTCCTCGAGTTCGGCCATGAGGGTCTCAGCCCGGCCTAACAGGAGCCGGTGGATTATCATGGCGGGGATGGCGATGACGAGACCGGCCGCCGTGGTCAGGAGGGCCTGGCCGATGCCTCCTGCCAGAAGGCCCGGGTTGCCCATGCCGGCCTGCGCCACCGCCCCAAAGGCGGAAATCATGCCGGAGACCGTGCCCAGAAGGCCCAAAAGCGGGGAAACCGAGGCTATCACCCCCAAAAGCTCCAGGTGGGCCGTAAGAAGAGCCGCTTCCCGGCGACCGGCCTCCTCCATGGCATCTTTAAATAAAGTGCGGCCGCGGCCCGTCATTTTCAGGCCCTGGCGGATGAGGCGGGCGGCCGCGGTGGCCCCGTCGGCGCAAAGGAAGGCCGCCTCGTTGAACTGCCTGCGGGCCAGCAGGCCGGACACCGAGAGAACCAGGCTCCTGGGCGCGACCCGCCCGCGCCGGAGGGCCCAGACTCGCTCCAGTATGATGCCGAGGGCCGCCAGGCTGCAGCAGAGGATAGGGTACATCACCCAGCCGCCGCGCTGGATCAGATCAAGCAGTAAACCCATAGGGACCTTGCCGGTGGAGGGCCTCAGGGCCAGGGAGCCCAGAGGCGGGGCCTGGGGAGCCCGACAGCCGTCCGGAAGGGGGATCGGAATCGGCTGACGAGGGTGAAACCTGAGCCAGGCTCAAGAAATATAATTTTATGCTAAAATCTTGCCAAAAGTCAACAAAACTCTCTTTATGCTTCTAAAATATTACTGTTCAGGGCCAGTAGCGACCACTCCCTTGGCTCCTTGAGCCGCGCCGCCAGTCGCGGCGCCTTCCTGCGGCGCAGGAGGGCCCGCCTGGGCGCCTGAGCTGTCTGCCGAGGCAGGCGGCCGACTTCCGGCGGCGCTTCGGGCGCCTGAGGTCCCAGCTCCCTGAGCGGGGCCGGGCAGAATCCCGGAAGTAGCAGGCGATCCGCCGGTTGCCTCCGCCCGGGAGCCCTGAGCCCCGCCGGCCTGAGGGCCGGGGCCGGCCGGAGCGCCGTCGGAAGTCCCTGCCTGGGGACCCTGAGCCGTGCCTGCCTGAGGCGCGGTAGCAACCGGAGCGCCATCGGCAGCCTCTGCCTGGGAATCCTGAGCCGTGTCTGGCTGAGTGACGGGGGCAGCCGGAACGCCGCCGTCGCCGTCATTCCCTGTCCGTGCGCCTTGAGCAGGGTTGGCGGAGGCCTCAGAAGCCCTCGGGGCGTCTTCCGCCTCGCCGGCGGAGGCACCCAGCGAGGCTGCCCCTGCGGCTGCGGCGCCTCCTCCGGAGGCGGCAGGCGGCCGCAGCCTTTCGAGGGTCAGGCGAAGCAGGGCCTGGCCTGCCTTCTCGTTCTTCTCGTCAAGTTCCAGGACCTTCTCGTAGGCCGTCTTGGCAGCCATGACGTCCCCGGCCTTTTCCAGGGCATCGGCCGCGGCCAGCCAAGCCGTGACCGAGCCGGGCTCCGCCCTGGCGGCGCCGTGAAGGCTCCGGGCGACGTCGGCGGCGGGCCGCTTGAGGTTGCGCTGGGCCAGGGCGAGATAGCGCCAGTTGTCGGGGTCGGAGGGGTTCCTGGCCGCCCAGCCGGAGGCGGCCGACTCCAGGGCCTCCCAGTTCCCGGCCACCTCCAGCTCCGCCGCCATGAGGTCCCGGTGCTCGCGCCGGGAAGGATCGGCGCGGTAGAGGGCCTCGGCCTGGGCGAGCATGGAGGGCGTGTCCTTCTTTTCGCGGTAGAGGGCCATGAGGTAGCCCCGGCAGTCCTGGCCTACCCCGCCCTCATCAAGCTCGAGAGCCCGCTTGAAGGCCTTTTCGGCCGCATCCCACTGCCTGCTCCGGAAGTGCGCCACCCCAAGGTTGTAGAACTCCACCCCGTTGCGGGAATAGCGGTAGAGGGCCTCCTCGAATTCGGCGGTGACCGTCCCCCCGGGCGGCCTTAAAATTTCCAGAAGACGCGCCCTGGCATCCTCCCTGGCCTCATCGGCGGCAGGGGAGCCGTCAGGGGCTTCGGAAAGCTCCCGCCACGCGGCCAGGGCCCGGTCGTGCATCCCCGCGGCGGAGTATACGAGGGCGAGCTCCCGCCGGAGCTCGGGATCGGGCCCTAAGGCGAGGGCCTTTTCCAGGTTCTCCCGCAGGCCTTCCTGGTCGCCCTTCCTGCGGGCTATCGCCGCCAGCGCCCGGAAAAGAGCCGGGTCGTAAGGCGTGAGGGCGACAGCCTCCCTGAGGGCGGCCGCGGCGCCGTCCAAGTCCTCCCGGCCGGCCCGGAGGGCCCCCAGGTGGCGCCAGGCGTCGGCCTTGCGCTTCCCGTCAGGAAGGGCCCGCGCCAAGCCCTCCCAGGCCCGGTCGGCGCCCGCCGCATCCCCGCTCTCCTCGCGTAGGCGCACCAGCTCGCTCCAGATGCCGGGGGCCTGGTCGGCGGAGGCCAAAGGAAGCATGCGCTCGAAGGTTTCCATGGCCTTGCCGGCCTCCCCCGTCTCCCGGTAGATGGCCAGAAGCGCCGAAAGAAGCCCGAGCCGCTCGTCTTGGGCCGCCTCCCGCAAAAGCCCCTCGTAGAGGTCCGCGGCGCGGGAGGGATCAGGGCTACGGTAAAGGGCGGCCAGGGCCCTGCGGTAAGGGGCGGTGTCCCCGCCTCTTTCCGTCTCCAGGGCCAGAAGCCTCTCGAGCGTTCCCGTCTCTCCGGCCCCGTCGCCCAGGCCCCGGTAGACGCCCAGGAGCCGCGCCAAAAGCCCCCTGGCCGCCGGGCCTTCAGGATCCTCGGAGAGGAAGCCCTCCAGCAAGGCGGCGAGCTCAGCCCCCCGGCCTTCCGCCCCGGCAAGCTCCCCCGCGAGCTTTTCCCGCAGGGAGGGGTCCTCGGGGGCAAGGGCCAGGGCCCTGCGGAAGAGCTCGATCCTGCGGCCGGGGTCCCCGGCCGCTTCGGCCAAGCGGGCCCAGTCCTCGGCGGAGAAGGCCGAGCGGATGCGAAAGACGGCCCTGACCTCGCCCTTCTCCCTGATTTCCAAGGATAAGGTCCTGGGCTCGGTGAAGGAGTCCTCGCCCAGGACGGAGACAAGGGTCCTGGGGGCCTGGGAGAAGAGCGCGAGATCGAAGTCCGGCGAGAAGGCCTCCAGATCGTAGTTGAGCCAGCGGCTGCTCGCGAAACCCAGGTAGCGGAGCCTGGCCGCCGGATCCACCTCGGCCGCGGCCCCGACGGAGACCGTGAGCGGCCTCCCGTTGACCTCCAGATCCAGGCGCTCGACCGCCAGGGGCGCTCCCCGCACCTTCCCCCAGGCCCGGGCGAAGGAGACCGGGGACAGGGAATACCAGGCGGCAAGGCCCAGGGCCAGAAGGGCCAAGGCCGCCGCAAGGCGCAGGAGCCAGGCGCGGACCGCGCCGCCTTTGCCCGTGGCGCTGTGGTAGAAGTGGAAATGCGTGTCCATTTTGGGCCGGATCGGGATGGAAATGAGGGGGCGACCTCTGCGGAACGCCATAAAATAACACATAAATGCCAGCTTTTACAGCACGGCGCTTCCAGGCAGGGGACGGGCAGAGTGAAGGAGGATAACGGCGGGGTGAAGGAAATACGGCTGGCGGAGAAAGCGGCAAGGGCGGGGGGAGAAAGACGGAAGATACGGAGGAAAGCGGCGAGGGCGGCGGAAAGACCGGTAGCCGGAGATGACGACCGGAGCCGGCAGGACCGGGGTCAAGAGGCCGCTTGACCGATGGCGAAGGCGGGAAGGCTCAGGCATGGCAGAAAATGGCGCAATTTCGCCAGGCGGCGGCATTGAGGGGAGGCCGGAGGAAAGACAAATCAGGAAGGCCGGGAAGGCGGGAAAAGAAGGCGGAGCAGGCGGAATCAATGAGGAAACCGCAGGGCGGTGGGCGCTGGGAGGGGCGCGTTCCCCGGCATGGCGGGTAATCGGAAAACTAGCCCGGGAAATACGGCGGGGCCCCCGCCGTCTCTGAGGTCAGCCCTATACCCCAGGTATCCTGCCGCCCCTGGTTACCCGATAAGGCTCAGGGCGAGCTGGCTGAGGCTGTTGGCCTGCGCCAGCATCGAGGTTGCCGCCTGCGCGAGCACGTTGTTACGGGTGAACTGCGTCATCTCGGTCGCCACGTCGACGTCGGAGATCCGGCTCTCCGCGGCCTGGAGGTTCTCGGCCTGGATGGTCAGGTTGCTCATGGTGTTCTCGAGCCGGTTCTGGAGGGCTCCCAGATCCGCTCGGATCTTGTCCTTGCAGTTGCTGGACTCGGTGAGGGCGTCCAGGGCCTCCTGCGCGGTGGACTGGGTCCGGACATGCGCTCCGGCCCAGCTGCCGTTGGCGGCGTTCTGGATCTCGACGAAGCTGTCGCGGTTCATGCCGTTGATGATGCCGGCGCCGAGGGCCGGGGTGGTCACCTCTTTGGCGTTGGCGATCCAGAGGTCGCGCTGGGAGCCCACGTCGCGGCCCTCGAGGGTCACGTTCCAGACCTCGGTGCCGAGGTTGGCCTTGGTCTGCGTCGGCTTCATGGTGGCCCACTTCTCCCCGCCGAGGGAGAAGCTGGTCCCGGACTGGTTGGTCTTGGCGGTCTCGGCGTTCTCGAACTGTATGGAGCTGAGGCCCTCGCGGGAGGCCAGGTCGCTTCCCGCCACGTCGCAGGCCAGGAGACTGTTGAGGTTGCCGCCCTCCTTGGCGAAGACGTAGACCATGTCGGCGGCCTTGCCCAGGGAGTTGACGGACTGCACCATGGCCCAGAACTGGCTGTCGGCGTTGTTGTTGATGGCCGAGGCGAGGGCCCAGGCCCCGAAGTTGGAGATCCCCTGGGCGTTGGCCGAGGCCGTGCCGGCGCTGGCCACTATCGTCACCTGGCGCGTGCTGTCGATGATGCCCTGCTTGTTGACCACGCTGTCGGGGGTCGCCGCCTTGTAGATGTCATCGACCTTGAGGTCCTTGACGTCGGTCATGGCGATGACCTTGACCGGCGGGGTGTTGAGGGCGTTGACGATGCGGCCGGCTCCGCCGTAGCCGTCGGTGCTGCCGTTCAGCTGCAACGCCGAGAGGACCTGGGAGAAATGGCCGTTGACCGCGGTCGCCAGCTGATCCATGTTGGTGCCGGCCGAAACGGCGGTGAGGGCCGGCGGGCCGTACCTTACGCTGGACATGTTCTTGCCGTCTATGTTGAACGTGATGTCCAGGTTCGCGATGCCGTTGTCCCTGTCGTCCCGGTTGGCGGCCGTCAGGGTGGCGTCGAACGTTGCCGCGGTCGGCGGAATAGGCGCGGCATTCGTCGACGCGACATATATATGCCCGGTGTCTCTGGAAGGAGTGGCAGCCGCGGCAGCCGTCTGTGATACGTCAATCCATTGCCTGATGTCACCGGAAAAGAGGTCAGCCAATTCCTGTAATGTCTGAACCGGCTGTGGGTTTGTAATACTAGTACTGCCACCAACCATCGTGATTGTGTATTCGGTATTTACGGAGTTGTTGCCAACCGAATAGCGGATCTCGTTAAAGCCCAGCAATGCGCCAAGCGCGCTGTCCTCCGTCCAGGCGCCATAGGCATTAACATAGATTCCTGTATGGAATACGACGGTTTTGCCGCTTCTGACCCTGTCAAACGCCCCGTCGCCGGTCGCGTTGTACGCCGATGCCGACTGTAGCATGTTCTCGTAGTTCAGGGAAATGGTGGAGCCGTTGTCGCTGAGATTGACCTCGATTGATCTGTACGGGCCGCCGAACGCGGAGGCGAATGCCTGGACGCCGGAGCTGTAGAGTAGGGCATCTACCTCAGCCGACGTGTGCGCCGAGGCGAACACCCTGACTTGGGCGGCGGAGAAATTGGCCAAAATGGCAGCGGGTATGCTGGCGCCACTCGCGCTCAATAAGTTGAACGCCGCGCTGGAAATCACGTACCCGCTGTAGACGCGATCGGTGCTCCGGAAATTGGCTGACGCGGCTACCCAGGTCTTGCGGTTGTTCTCGACCTCGTAAGTAACTTCCTTCAGGCCGAATATCGACGCTATGTCGGAGTCGTCAGTCCAGTTCCCGTACTCGTCGGCGTACACCCCGGTATGCACCACGATGCTTTCGCCCTCGTTGATGGTGGCGGCTCCGGTGCTTCCGGACAGTTTGCCCTCCCCCTTCGGGACGGTTTCCACGATGTTGATGCCGGTCAAGGCCGAGTATCCGGTAGTGGACCCGGCTACCACCGTGAGCGAGGAGAGGCTGTCGAAATCAATGGAGTTCCAGGCCTGGTTGAGCCTGTCCACCAGGGCCTGGCGCGCCGACGCGGAACTCACGGTCGATGACGCGCTGGCAGAGACCGTCGGCTTGACGAGATG
>JAITRL010000316.1 GCA_031288415.1 Deltaproteobacteria bacterium
CCGCGGCCATGCCGGCCCACGTAAATTCGGCAGCCTCACCGCCTAGTGACTCCGAATCCTGTTTTAATCTGATCTTCGGATCTTCTTTTATCGATCTTCGGATTTTCGGAACTTCGGAACTTCGGACCAAGGAAACTTCAGAACTTCAGGATGGTCACCTCCGCGATCCTGCGCATGACACGGCCTTCACCCATGCCCTTGACGGACAGGCAAAGCCGTTGGCCATCGCCTAAAGTCACGGACTGCCTGAAGGGAACGGGCTTTGGCTTCTCGTCCGTAATGTCATGGAGGTCCTTGAGGCTTTCGTTGATGAGCAGCCACTTGCCCTCGCGGAAAGAAAAATACCCGGCCATCCTCCTCGCCTCTTGGCTGGTCTGGGTGAAGGGAAAGCTTCCGGGGGCCGCATGCCAGGGAAACAGGGACATTCTGTCGTAAACCGTTATGCTGCGGCCGGAGTAGTCGTTCGGGGCAGGCGCGGAGCCCTGGTCGTAGTCGGGAGAGTTCGAAAGCTTCAGCACGGGCAGGGAAGCCCTGGCGTAGGGGGCGCCGCAGTAGGGGCATACGGGCCTGGCGGCGGCCGGGATCCCGGCCAGGGAGTTTGCGGGGCCTGAGGGAGGAGCGTAATAATACCAGGATGACGGGCAGGAAGGCGCCTCGCAGGGGATCAGGAGATCGCGGGCGAAAAGGAGGGCCTGCTCCCAACTCCAGGCCTCGGGCCTTTGGGCGGGATCCGCGAGCCCGGCGCGGAAGGCCCTGACGAAAAGCCCCGCCAGCTCATGGCCTAACATCGTGTAAGGCAGCCGCGCGCAGTCAGCCCAGGGCTGGAGGGCCTCGTCCTCCGGGCCGGGCGCGACGGGGCCCTCGCGGTCCTCTATGAAGAGCGCTTCCCTGCCCAAGGCCCGGATCTCCCTGGCTTCCAGGGTCCCAGGCCCGTCATCAGGGCCTCCTGGCTTTCCCGGAAGCAGCGGGTGCCGCCGGAAGAGAAGCCCGTAG
Organism: Deltaproteobacteria bacterium; assembly: GCA_031288415.1. Classification (GTDB taxonomy): domain Bacteria; phylum Desulfobacterota; class Desulfarculia; order Adiutricales; family Adiutricaceae; genus JAIRZX01. The sequence continues at coordinate 994 of JAITRL010000316.1, forward strand.
ACGAGGGTCGCGAGCGCGTGGCGGTCGGCCCAGACGGAAGGATCGAAAGGCCCCCGCCCGCCTCCCTCAGGCCAGAGGGCGCGGACCGTCTCCGGCGCCAGGCAGTAAGGCGCGGCGGGCGGCTCGTGCAGGCAGCCGTCCCCGTCCCAGGCGGTCCGGTCAACGCCAGTGACGCAGGCGCTCCACGATTCGGGATCGACGAGGCAGCTCATGGCGTTGAGGCCCGGAAGGAAGACCCTGTTCTGATGGAGCAAGCCGACGGCGCGGCTGACGTGGAGGCACGCGGCAAGGAGGCCCTTAAGCCCGCCGGTCCGGTCCGGCCCCTTAAGGTCAGGCAGGTGGCGGGAGTTCCTGGCCGAGGCGTACCACAGGGCTTCCTTGAGGAGGCCGCCCAGGGGCCCTTTCTCGGGGAAGAAGTACCCTTGAGGGTAGGCATCCGTCACGTAGCCGACCCGGTCTCCCGCCCGCACCGCCGCTAGCGGCCAGGAGAAGACGCCCCGGAAATACGGCCATGCGGGGGATTCGAGGAGCTTCCTGCGCATAGGGCCCGCGATGTTATTGAGCCTCGTCAGGTCGGCATTTGCCGGGGCCTTGCGGTAGAGGGCCACCGCATGGCGCCTGTCCGGGGAGAAGTACACGTCCTTCCTGAGCCCCTGGATGTGGTCATCGGCAATGAACTCGAAACGGGCTCGCGAGTCCAGGGAGAGCGCCGTCGCTTTCTGCATGAGGCTCCTTATGGTTGCCGGAAGGCCGGGAGGGTTATCCGGCTTCGTGGGGCCTTCCCGGAAGGCCGGGAGGTTATCCGGTCTCGGGAGGCCGGTAAGGGCCGGCCCAAAGGGGCCGGGGCAAGGGAGGTCCCGGGCGGCCGAGGGAATCGGCAGGTCACGGGGGATTGGGGCCTTCCGGGCCAGGCCCCCGCAGGATCAGACTTTCGCCATGGTCACCAGGGCCAGCCGGGCCTTCTCCCCCTGATCAAAAAGGAGCCTCTGGCCGCCGGCGAGCTTCACGAAGCCGCCGGGCGGGATATCGGTTCCCCTGCCTCCGGGGGGGACTTGGGTGACGTCGCTCATGGCGGGGAGGGACTGGTTCACCAGGAGCCATTCCCCGTTATGGAAGATGAAATAGCCCACCCGGTTCCGCTGGTCGGGAGAGAGCTTCTCGCTGAGCACGATCCTCCGCGTGGCGTGCCACGGGTACAGGGGCCGGCCGTGGAAGACCGTCAGGGTGTGCCGGTCGGGGCGGAAGTTGCCGCCGTCCCGGGAGGTGTAGAACTCCAGGACCGGCACGGCAGGTCCCGGGTGGGGCGTGCCGCAGTAAGGGCAGACGGCCCTGGAAGAGCCGCTGAAGACGTACCAGGAGGCGGGGCAGCCCGGGGCCGCGCAGGGGAGGATCATGTCCGTCGTCTTGACCAGGGCATCCTCCCAGTCATCGGCGGAGGGCCGCTCGGAGGGCCGGTGGAGGTTCTCGACGAAGGCCGACAGGAAGAGCTCCGACAGGTGCGGGCCCATGATGGCGTAGGGCAGCTTGGCCGTGTCGACCCAGGGCAGGAAATCCTTGTCGCCCGGGGTTACGGGCCTGCGGTTGGTGGGATCGGTGGGGTGCTCGATGAAGAGCGCCTTCTCGCCCATCTCCAGGGACTCCTGGCGCTGCTCGTCGTTGGGGTCCCAGACCTTGCCGCCGCGGAGGGGATGGCGGTGGAACAGGTAATGGTAGATGAGGACCGCCAGGGCGTGCTGATCGGTCTCCCGGCAGGGGATGCGCTTGGCGGGGTCCCCTATGGGGAGATTCAGGGTCGCCACCACCTCAGGGGCGATGAAGTCCGGGGTGCCCACCACGTCGGGCTGGAAGAGGCCAGGCACCACCAGCCCGTCGATGTCTATGATGCAGGCGCTGCCGGTGGCGGGGTCGGCCAGGCAGTTCTTGTAGGAAAGATCGGAATGGGCGAGGCCCGCCGCGTGGAGGCGCTTGACCCCGCGGCTGAGGGAGGTGCAGATCTGGAGGTAGCTGAGCAGAGTGCCCCGCTCCTCGGGGGTCAGGCACCTGTTGAAGGTCTTGGCCGAAGTGAACCATTTGCTCTCCTTCTCGGAGCCGTCGAGCTGCGAGCCCTGGGGGAAGAAGAACTTCGAGTCGTAGGCGGGGACGACAATGCCGACCCTGCCTTCGTGCTCCCCCAGCCTCTCCGGCCAGCAGTAGAGGTCCTTGAAGTAGTCCCCGCCCTCCATGCCGAAGATGTTCCTGCGGTACTCCTCCACCAGCTTCCGGAGCCTCTCCATGCCGCTGAAGTCAGGCCGGTTGCGGTAGAAGGCCACGACGTAGGAGCGGTCGGGGGAGAAGTAGACGTCCTTGATCCCTCCCTGCTTGGGCTCGTCGGACGTCACGAACTCCGCCTGGGTGCCGTCGGTGCAGTCCATCAGCGCCGTCGTTCTAGCCATATGGCCCCCTGCCTTCTTTCTGGCCAAAAAAGCCCCCTATCCCTATCTGATGACCGCGGCGGCCAGCCCTGCCCGGGCCGGGCCGCGCCCGGCGCCGGCCGCGGCAAGGCTCCCGGCCAGGGCCTCCGCCCTGGAGGGGAGCGGGGCTGAGGGTTCGAAAAGCGCGGGGGCGGATCCCTTGAGATCCCCGTTCCAAAAGGCCCCCCAGGCGGCCGCGCCCGCCGCGCCTCCTCTCTCCGGGAACCAGGCGGCCATGGCCCCCTCGCCCGCCAGGATCACGCCCTCGAAGGACACGGGCAGGCTGACGCGGGCGCGGCCCGCGGCTTCAGGCCCGGCTAAGGCGGCGGGGCCCGAGGCGCCGCCGCAGGGCCGCGAGAGGAGCGGAGGGCAGGCCTTGCCGCCCGGAACCATGGCCCCCAGGACGGCCGCCTCGCCCGGGCCCGAGCGCAGGGTGACTATGATCCAGCAGACCGGAAGCTTCAGGGCCGCGGCGAACATGAAGGCCGAGCAGGCCCTGGCCTTCTTCCCGAAGGGTTCCCCGAAGGCCCGGGCCACGATCGGCCCCAAGGGCAGGGCCTGGCGGCACTGTCCCTCCCGCTCGGGGCCCCCCGAGGACTCGGGGTCCTCCGCGAAGCACCTCCTCCACTCCTTGAAAAGCTCCCTGTTGCCCTCGTAGGCCTTGAAGACGTCGGAGGCCGCGGCAGTCCCGAGGAAGAGCCCCACCGCCGCCTCAGCCGCCTCTGCGGAATGCCTGCCGGCCTGGGAGTCCCCGGGCCTGCCGCAACAGAGGGCAGCGGCGCACCAGCCGGAGCCGGGCGCGAAGCGCGCCCGGAAGGCGTCGCCGGGCCCTGAGGCCTGGCCTAGGGCGGGCCAGGGGAGGCAGGCCGATGCCGCGAAGACGGCCGTCTTTGGGTCAGCGAGCGCGAAGCAGGCCGTGCCTGCGGGAGCCCGAAGCCCCCCTTGGGAGGGGACCCCCTGCGGAACGGGGGCCGCCCCCTGCCTTTCCGGGGACATGCCCAAGGCCGGAGGAGGAGCGGGCCCAGCCTGCGGCGGCCTGGGGCCGGGCGCGCGCCGCAGGGACTGGGGAGCCTCGGGAGAGGCGTCCTGGGGCGGCCGGGAAGGCCAAGGCGGCAACGGTCGCCGCAGGGCCTGAGGCGGCTGCGGCTGACGTGGGGGCTGGGCGGGCCTGGAGCGCTGCTGCAGAGAAGGGGCGCCGGGGTGGGGCGCCGGAGCCTGGACAGCAGGCGCAGGGGCGGCCTGGGACGGCTGCTGAGGCCAAGCTGCCTGCTGCTGCGGCGGCAAAACGGCCTGCTGCTGAGGCGGCCAAACGGCCTGCCGCTGAGGCCAAACGGCCTGCCGCTGAGGCGGCGCCCCGCCCTGTTGCGGCGGCCAAGCGGCCTGTCGCTGAGGCCAAACTCCCTGCTGCTGAGGCGGCGCCCCGCCCTGTTGCGGCGGCCAAGCGGCCTGTTGCTGAGGCCAAACCCCCTGAGGTCCTTGACTCCAATGGGCCGGGGGAGGCTGCTTTCCCCAATGGCTCTGGGAGGGGTCCTGAGGCCAGGGCTGCTGAGCGCGCATGGGGGCATCCACGCGCGGCGGGGGCGGAGGCTGGCAGGGGTGCGGAGCGGCCCCGCAGGGATCAGGATGAGGCCTCCCGTCCGCCGTCTCCCAGACCCAGGCCGGGCCTTCGGGCTGGGCGCCGGGCCTCGCCGGAAGATCCTTCCCGCTGAAGGCGGAGTAATATCCCCGGAAATCCGCGTCAAGGGTCTCCAGAATCTTCCGGTAGGCCCGGTCCGGCTCAGGGGAGCCCTTGAGCGGCTCCAGATCGGCCGCTCCTCGGCCGCCTTGTCCGGGGCCGATTTTCCCTATGCCCGCTATGGCCTCATCGTTGAGGGCGGCGAGATCCTTCGGCGCCGCCCCGGCGGCGACCATGTGCCTCCTGCGACGCAGATATTCTGCCGCCAGCCCCGCCAGGCGCGTGAAGGCCGGATCAGGGGAGGCGCCCCCCTTGGGCTTCATAAGCGCGTAGAGGTCGTAAGCGGACTCCCGCAGGCCGGCGCAGCTGGCGGAGAGCTCGTCCTGGTGATCGGTCATTAGGCTCAGCAGGGCCCGGCAGACCGGCGTGATGTTTCCGGCAGGGGGCAAGGGGATCCTTGAGGAGTCTTGGGAAGGGGTAAGGGCTTTCCGGCCCGCTCGGCAAGCGGGCGCAAGGCGCCGCCCGCTGACGGGGAGTCCCGGGCGAGGCGCCTCCGCGACATGGCAGGGCGCGCCCGGGTTCCGCCTCAGGCAGGCTTCAGTGCCTGACCGTCACAGGCCGGCCGCCGGCGGGAACCCTTCATGCTTAAAGGCGCTTCGGCATGTTAGAACGGATTAGTTTGTGTGTCAACGTGCCGAAAAGTGCCGGAGTAGCCTGGAGAAGCGGCCTCCAGGCCGCTAAAGACCGCCCGCCCGGCGCCGGATCGGGGGGACCTGAGCCTTGCGGCAAACAGCGGCCTGGCCGCGGGGAGCGGCGCGCCAGCGACCTCCGCGATGCCCCGCGGGAAGCGGAAACGGCGGCCCTCGGGGCCGGGGGGGGGCGCCGCCGCCGCGGGAGGGGCTGTCCCCCGGCGTTTGACGCGCCGTCAGTCGCGGTGTCGGCCCTGTCGGCCCCGCGAGCGGGGGCCGGCGCCGCGGG
>JAITRL010000330.1 GCA_031288415.1 Deltaproteobacteria bacterium
GCGCGCCTTGCTTTGCCGGCGCCTGCGCGCCTTGCTTTGCCGGCGCCTGCGCGCCTTGCTTTGCCGGCGCCTGCGCGCCTTGCTTTGCCGGCGCCTGCGCGCCTTGCTTTGCCGGCGCAGGCGCGAGCCTTGCCTGGCCGGCGCAGGCGCGAGCCTTGCCTGACCGGCGCAGGCGCGCCGCCTTGCCCCGCCCGCGCCTGCGCGCCGTGCCAGGCGTTTTGCGCCCGGCTTCGGCCGCGTTGCCGGCAGGCGCCTTCTGTTCAGGGCACGGGGACAATCTGTTCCATGGACCAGGATTTCCGGTCGCGGCAAGGCTTTCGCAAAGGATTCCCTGCCGATGCCGTTCCTTTCGCGGAGCGCGGGCCCGGACGGCTCATCAACGGGCCTGCAAACGACTAAGCGGAGCGCCCGAGTCTTTCGCCATCAAGCCCTCCATGCGCCGGAGGCGCCGGCGCATGGAGGGCCTCACGGCCGGGGCCCTGAAGGCGCCGGGCGATCGCGCGCCGTTACAGGCGGGATTTGCCGCGGCCATCAGCCGCTCCGGTAGTTCCGGCGGCCGGCCCGGGAGGCGCCCGGGGACGGCCGCGGCGCAGGCGCCTTGCCAAGGACGGCCGGAAAAGCCCCCGCCCGGGCAAGAAGGGGCGCGCGCCCGCAAGGGGGGCGGATCTATGAAGGCCCTTGCCCTGTACAGCTTTGAAGCGAACAGGCCCGCCCCGGCGCAAGGCCTGGCCCGCGCCTCACCTCATGGCCGTCTGTGGCGCCTGCCCCATGATATGGCCTAGTCGGCGTCGGTATCGCGCTTTTCCTTGACAAAACATGGAGGAGGGATTAGTTTGGGCAAATCGTCAGGGCGTCCGCTGGGTGAAGCGTTCCGCGGCTCCGGACGGGGCCTGTTTCCCGGCGCGCCGACTTCGCCGGCCTTTACGCGCCCCTTCTCGCCGGGCGCGCGCGGGGCCGCGGCCCTTCCGGGCGGCGCCCGTCCCGGTCTCCTGGCCGGTGACATGCAGGCGAGGCCTGAGCCAAGGCTTATTCAGGCGAATCCATCGAGGAATTCATGAAGGAAAAACCAGGCAAGGGACAAAAGCCGGAAATTAATCAGAAGGCCGCGTCCAAGCGCGCGGAAGGCCCTATGGTATCCAAGGAGTTCCAGAGGATACTCCAGTGCTACGACTGCATCAGGGCCATGCTGGATGATCTCAACCGCGATCCTCTCGGCGAGGCGTCGGATCCCGAGTTGGCCTCAATCCTGAAAGGCCGCAGTCCGGAGGAGCTCGACGCCGAGGAGAAGGCCGCTTACCTGTATGCCTTAGAGGAGCGCAGGAATTCGGTAAACACCGAAGCCGCCCGGCGTTACGTCAAGCTGGCCGAGGAGACGGCCGGCGAAGGGGCCGCTCCGGGCCCCCGCCGGGGCAGGGAAAGGCCGCGGATAGACGATCTGACCGGCGCCGCCATGGAAAGTCAACCGTTGACGGGGCTTTTGGCCGAAAGATGGTACAAGTTCATCTCGGGATCCCCGAAAGGGCTGGCGGAAGGCGCCCCGCTCTGGCCCGGGCCCTTGAAAGGCGGGGACTGGCGGCATCTCCTGTTCGTGCATCTCGAGCTGAAAAGGGCGCTCTCGCCCGTCAACCCGGTCGCCCCGGGGCTGCTGGAAGAGGCCGTAAACCGCATAGGCTATGATGGCGCCGCCGCCGGCGGGGATCTGATCCGGCAGGCTGAAGCCCTGTCTGAAGCGGTCTCCGCGAAACGGCTTCTCCAGGCAGCCAAGGAATTCTGCCGCTCCGCCGCAGGCGCCCAGCCTTTGGGCGGCCTCCCTAAACCTGGCCCTGAGGGGACGCCGGGGGGGGCGCCGAAAGCGATATCCGAATTCTGCCGCGACGCCGCCGCGGTCCGCAAGGCTTGGGCCGCCTGCCTGCTCGCGCTGGAAGGGCTGTCCCGGGCCGTGCGGGAACTGTCCTCGCGCGGCCTGGGCAAGATCTTCCGGGGCCTGGACGAGGCGGCCGGGCTGGAGCCCGAGGAACTGGCCGAATTCTGCGCCGCGAACGCCGCGGGCTGGGACGCGGCGGCGGACGGCTTCTACAGGAGGGCGGTGGCCGCCTTCGACCCGGTGCTCGCCGCCAGGAACGCGCTGCGTTCCCTTCAAGCTGCCCTGGAGGCCGAGGAAGGCAGGCGGCGCGATGCCCTTGTCCTGCTGGATGTCTCCCGCGCCCTGGACTCCCTTCCTGACGGCGCCTCCGACTGGGAGGAAAAGGTCCCCCTCGCCGCGGTCGTGATGCGGCTCCTGAAGGCCCCCAAGCCCCTCACGGACGACGATTACGCTCCCCTGGAGAACGACTTCTCGTACGGGTTCAGCAAGAAGTTCAAGCTGGGCGGGTACGACTCGACCCTCAGCGCGCCCCCTTCCCCTCCTTCCCCCGCTCCTCCGGCCGAGGCCGCCCCTCAAGTCAAGGCGCACGGCTGGCAGGCCGCTGCCGGGAAAGCCGCGGCCCGGGCGCAGGAAGAGGCCGAGGACGCTTTCGCGGAGGATGAAGACGAGGAGGAAGAGGAAGGCGAGGAACAGGCGGGGGAGCTTCAGGCGGATCTCCCGGAGCCTTCCGCGGATTCCGTGACCGGCGAAGCGGCAGGGGAGGATTCCGTTGCCCTGGCCGGCTCCGCCGCAGGCCTTGCGGGCGCCCCTGAGGCCGAGGAAGAGGATGGCGCCGCAGGGGAGGCGCAGGCTCCCGATGAAGTCCCGGCCGAGGCCGAGGCCGAGGCGCAGGCGGAGGATCCCTTCGTGGAGTTCCGCGGGATGTCCTCGCGCGGGATTGCCGCCTTGATCCTGGAACGGTTTCAGGAGGACCTCCAGGACGGCGATTCCGGGGCGGGCGCCGGAGCCCCTTCCGGAGCGGCAGGCCCGGCCGGCGGCGACGGGTCCGCAGGCCCAGGAGCCCCTCCCGACGGGGCAGGGGAGGCATCAGGCCGTCCTGGTCCGGAAACGGTCTGGTTCGAGGATTTCCGGACCCTTGAGGGCGGCGACGGCCTTGACCTGGCGGAGGATCCGTCCGCGGCGCCGCCCGCTTCCTCTTTCGCCTCCGAATCTTCCCTGCCCGCGTCTTCCGGGCCCATGGCGGCCCCTTCCTCGGGGGCAGGCGCGGAGGAGGCCGCCACTTTCCGCTCCGGCGCGCCCTACGGCCGCGGCGGGGCCCAGGAGCTCGCCCAGGCCAAAGGCTCGCTTGAAGCCGCCCTGGAAGCCCAGGCCTCGCTCATCAGCCTCCAGGAGGCGGCCAGGCTAAGGGAGGCCGAAGAGGCCCGCCGCCGCGGGTTCAGGCTTCACCTGGCGGCCTTGTGCCGCAGGCTGGCCGGGGAGGGGGAGACACGCCCCCTTTACTGGCTCTCCAAAGCCTCCCCTGCCGGAGTGTTCCCCCGGCAGCTCGCCCGCCTCCTGCATCTGGGCCTCAACTTCCGGCCGAGCCCGGCGCAGCTCCGCAAGGAGTGCGTCGAGGCGGCTGTGGCCCTGCGCCCGCTGTGGGACCCTGAAGCGGGGGAAAGGGTTTCCCCGGAAGATCCCGAGCCCTTGCTCCTTTTCTACGCCGCCCTCCTGAGGCCAGCCGTCGCCGCGCCCGGGCCCGACATGAGCCAGTTCTTCGCGGGGCTCTCGGTTCTCCTGCCCGCCAGGCTCCGGGCCGGGCTCCCGGAGGCCTTGCGCGATTTGTGCCTTCGCGCGAGCCCGTCCCTCGCGGCCAGGGCCCTTCAGGACCTGGCCAGGGGCCGCGACCTGGACAGGTCCAGGGAAGCCCTGGAGGAGACCACCCGGAAATTCTTCGAGGACATGCCCAAGCGCTCGACCAGCTACGTGCCTGCCAACGCCATCTGGAAGAACCTCATCTCCCCGGGCGGCGATCTGCGCGACCTCGTCGAGAAGTGCCGGGCGGGGCAGGGGGATCTCCAGGCCCTTTTGGAGGAGGCCGGGGCCCTGCGCGACCAGGCGCGGGTGCGGGAGATCGTCAACCGCCACGACTACCGCCTCAAGAACAAGGAGGAGATCCACGCCAGGGCCTTCTCGGCCCTCGTCAGCCACTGCGCCCTTACGGCGGAGCTGGCCCTCGACTGGCTGGATTTCCACGGCGCCTCGGACAGGGGCGCCGAGTCAGCGGAATGGGTGGGGCGGCTTTTGGAAAACGCTTTCAGCGAGGCTGGCAAGGCCCTCGAGATCCTGCCTGAGGCGCCCGGAGGCGGAGGTCCCGGCAACGGTTCCGGAGCCGCGGAGGCCATGGCGGATCCGGGAAGCGACCTGTCCTCCCGGGCCTCGGACGGGGCGCGCCTATTGCGCGCCGGCCTTGCGGCCGCCGAGGCCAGGTCTTTTCCGGATGACTGGGGACGCGAGAGGCGCACGGCCTGGGGAGCGGAGGGCTTCCACGCCAGGGACGCGGACTGCGACCTTGCCGCCTGGCTGATCCTGTGCCCCGGCGCCAACTCGTCTTCAGGAAACCCCGCAGGCCCCCTTCACGGGGTCCTTAAGGCCCTGGCAACGGGCCCCCTGGATGCCGACGGGGAGTCCGAGGCCTTCCTGTCGCGCCTTACGGAAGGCGAGGCCCTGATCCCCTCGTACTATCTCGAGGCCGTGGGAGGCGCCCGCGAGCGCTCCCTGGAGGGGGCGGAAGGCCAGACTCTCGGGGCGATTTTCGCCGAGTCGGCCTTGGGCTTTTTCGACGCGGCCGAAGACCGGCTGGCGCAGACTGTCCGGACCGTCCAGGATTACGCGGGGGGCGGGGCCCTGGAGCCCGAGAGGGCCAGGGAGCTCGCCCGGCAGGCTGAAGAGGCGGCCGAGTCTGTGCGGGCCGGGGCCGATGCCCTGGACATGCAGGCCGTGGCCGCGATCATTCCCGAAGGCGGTTTGCTCGAGGACGAGGCCAGGGCGGCCCTCTCGGAGCGCGCCGCCCGCCTCAGGCGGAAGATCGAGATCCTGCGCGCGGCCGTGCCGGGCGTCTCCGCGCACGTGGAGGACCTGGTCGGGCGGCTCGTCTGCGACAAAAGCCGCGAGGCCGATGCCGCCTCGGATCTCCTGGGCATGGAGACGGCCAGGCTCTTGCTTGACGTGGGGCAGTTTCCCAGGCTTCAGGACCCGGCGCCTGAGGAGGGCCTGGCCTGGGCCTTCATGGAGATGCTGCCCGCGCTCAAGGGCGCGGCGGCCCCGTTCCCCGCGGCGCGGGAACTGTGGGCCGAGCGCCAGGCGAAAGCCGCCGGGGCCGCCGAGTCCCCCAAAGGCTCCAAGGCGGCGGCCGGCAGGGGTTCCGTCAAGGGCGCCGGCAAAGTTTCCGCCAAGGCCCCTCCCGCCCCCCCCATCGTGAAGATCTGGGATGACCTGGTCAGGGCCGGCGCGCCCGAGGCCGCCGAGGCCGAAGCCGCGGGAGCGGCCGACCGGCTCGTCAGGTGGCTCGGCTTCGAGCAGGTCAAGGCCCCCGTCCCCGGACCTCGGGGAGGCGGGGCCTACCCCTGGCGGCAGTTTGCCGCCCGCGCCCTCTCCCGCCCGCCTTTCAACGCCTGGAGTTCCTCCGCGCCCGAACAGGCCTCGCTTTTGCTCTGGTGGGGCGGCGACTCCGGCCCGGCTCACCTCATCGAGGCCCTGCGCGAGTGGGAGCCCGAGGCGGGGTCCCTGCCGCTGGCTGTGAGCGCGGGCCCGCTCACCGCAGGCGCCCGCGGGGCCCTGTGGGGCTGGGCCAGGGACGAGGGCAGGGACCTGGTCGTGTTGGACCTCAACCTGGCGGCCTTCCTGGCCGCGGTTTCCCCGGCGGCCAGGCTGGAGCGCCAGGAGCGGCTGTTCATGGCCGGGGCGGTCTACGGGTCGTTCCGGCCCTTCGCCGGGGGGCGGCCCCGCAAGAGCCGGGACATCCTCGCCGGCATAGGCAGAAAGCCGTTCTCGGTCAAGGACTGGACCGGGGTAGCGCGGCTCAGCCTGGTTCCCGGGCCTCACGAGCGCTGGCTCCTGGAGGAGATCCTCCGCGACCCTTCAGTCAGCAACCCTGCCGCCAGGAGACTGGCCTGCCTGGTGGATGCCAGGGAGGCCGCCCCGGCCTCCGGGGGAGGCGGGGAGCTTACCGCGATCCTCAGCAAGGCGGCGAAGGCCCTGGGGTTGCCCGGCCCTGACTCCGCAGGCGGCGGGATCGCCTGGGTCAAGAGGCTTACCGCCCAGCGCGGCCGCAAGGCGGCCCCCGCCCAGGTGACCGTGATAGCCGACGGGGCCGACGGGCTTACGGAGCGGATCCTCCAGGACGAGGAAGAGCTCGGGCTTCTTCTGCACATCGCGGGAGGGCAGGGGGAGCTCAGGCTTATCCTGGCCGGCGGCGCGATCGCGGGCCTCCTGGACACCCACCCGTCCTCGCCTTTGGCGGCCCTCCCGCCCCCGCGCCGCCTGCCTGAGCCCGGCCCCTTCCAGCTGCTCGCGGACCTCGTGAGCCACCTGGAGCTTGCGGGCTTCCGCTTTTCCCGCCCGACGCTTCCCTACAGGATCCTGGCCTCCGCCTTCTGGAACTGGTCAGGCGTCGCTATCCTGGCCGACCGGGTGACGGAGGAGGCCCTGAGGGAGGCGGGCCCTGACGCGGCCCCGCCCTTCATCGTCACGCCGGGGGCCGTCGCCAGGGCCCTGGCGGATCCCGGGACCGAGGGAAAGCTCCGCGAGCTGGCCCTGGCGCCTCTGTCGCTGGACCCCCGCTACCGGCCCATCGCCCTGGGGGCGGCCTTTATGGAGCACGCCGGGGAGACGGCTTTCCCAGGCGCCGGCCTGTCCGATCTCGGCCTGTTGCGGAACCTCAAGGACTTCTGGCCCGAGGCCTTCCGGGACATCGGCCGGACCGAGCTTTCGGGCCTGTGCTGGGAGCTCATGCGCCTGGGGATCTTCCTGCCCGACCTGCACGGCCTGAAGCTCCGCTCCGAGGCCCACCGGAGGCTGTTGGGCGATCCGGACACTGTCCTGGACGAGCTCTCCGAACTCAAGGGCCTCCAGGCCCCCCAGGACTCGCCGCTCCTGTCGGCCCGGCGTATCCTCCCCGCCGCCGCCCTGCGGGAGGATGGGGACGTCCAAGGGGAGGCGGAGGGCTCGCCGTTTCCCGTCCCGAGCCCGCTCACCCTCTTGCAGGAGGCGGCCCTTTTCTGGCCGGGCCGCCCGTTTTGCCAAGCAATCACGGGGGCGCCCGCCGGCGGCCTTGCGAGGGCCTCCGCGGCCCTGAAAAGCCTGTGCGCTCTCCAGAACAGCAACGGCGGGGGCATCCGCGCCCTCTGCCTCAGGCTCTCAGGCCCCTCCGCCTGGCCGGGGGACGACAGCCCGCTCAAGGAGCGCCTCGAGGCCGAGGCCGATGCCCTCGCCCCGTACACTCGTCTCATCCTCTTCCTGGACGAGATTCCCCGCGGGCCCGGCGGGGCCCAGGACCCGCCGCCCGCGGGAGAGGCCGCGGGCAGGCGCTCGGAGGCTGTCCGCGCGGCCCTCGGCGAGCTGCCTGCCAACAAAAAGGCGTTGATCACGCCGATACTTCTGGGCTCCGCGGACGACTTCCCGGCGATTCCCTTCGAGGACAACGACCTGATGGACATGGGCTTCACCCGCTGGACCTGCGGGGCCGTCGCCGACTGGCTTTCCCGCTGCGGGTTGGATCCCTCCGAGGCGGAAGCAATCCTGCGGCGCACCTCCGGCTGGGATTCGCTGGTCATGGCGGAGGCGCACCGGCTCGGAGGCCATGACTTCCCGTCCCTGCTTCCCGAGGAGTACCCCAACGGGGCCCCCGCGGCCCTCAGGGACTGCGTCCAGGCCCTCCAGGGCCAGCCGCCGTTCACCGAGGACGAGGCCCGCGCGATGCTCTTCGGCCCTGCCGGCGGCGACGAGGCCCGCCTGAAGAAGATCTTCAGCCTTCTCGTCTGCCTCAGCGTAATCGTGCCGGCAGGCGAGCGGGGGGGGCGCGCCCTCTGGAAGACGGATTCCCGCTTCTCCTGAAAGCGGCTTCCCGAGCCGCTTCAAGGGGGCCGCCGCATGGGCGGCCGGCCGCGGACTTAAGGGGCCGGGCGGCGCATGGCCATCGCGGACTATAGGGGGGCTTGCCATGAGAAGAGGCGGCAGACGGGCTTTTATCTTTTTTTCGTCAAACGGCACGGCTATCTCTTGCATTTTCCGGGAAAAGTCTTACCTTATGTAGAGTCCTGATTTGTTTTCGGCTGACCGTTCAGGCGGCTTGCCCGCAGAGCGCCTGCCCCGGCCCCTGCCGACAGAGGCCTTCCCCGCGCCGCCTTGCCTGCGGCGTTCCGCCCGCGCCTTGGCCGGGCTTTCCGCCTGCGGCCCGTTCCGGGAAAGCCTGTTTTCCGGAAGGCCAGGCTCCCTTCCGCAGGCCTTTCCCGTCCGCTGACTTGTCTTTTCCTGCCGGCGCCTGCGCGCGCCTGGAGGGAACGCATGACCCGTAAACGGTTTTTTGGCTCCGGCCTTCCGTCGGCAAGCCTTGGAGCATGAAATGGAATACATAAAAGTTCTTGAGACGCCAGGAGGGGTGGCCTTCCTGAACAAAGTGGCCCGGTCCCTCGCGGACGGCTGGAACGTGGCGGTCGTTCTCCCTGATCCCTTAAGGACCGCGGGTTTCCTGGAAGCCGTGCGCAAGGCCCTGCGGGCCGCGGGCGGCCCCAGGCTGGACGTCGCGGACTGCGCGGGGCTGTCCGGCTGCCCGGCGAGCCTGGAGGCCCTTCTGGGGACGCTTCCCCAGGCGGACAGGAGGCGGAGGCGCAGACAACCGGCGGACTATTTCAGGCCTTCGGAAAGCGATTACCTCAAGCTGATCGCGCTTTACGGCCTGGAGCTCCTCTCCCCGGAACAGGCTCTGGCCGACGCCAAAGAGCTCGCGGCGGCCTCAGAGGCCTCCTGGGAGGGCCCCGGGGGCGGCGCGGGCAAGGAAGGCATGCGGTTTCTGGCGGTCCTGCGGCCGGACTTCCCGCAGATTCCCGAAGCCAAGGGCCTCGTGACCTTCAACTGGTGGGGCGTCCTCTCCCAGGCGGACTGCGACCAGCTTTTCGAGGAGGCGGCCTCCGACTCGGCGAGCCCCTTGTCCGAGACTGACTACTGGTGGCTGAAGGCCATCGCGGCCGGCGTGGGCGGCGATGATCCCTGGATCATCGGGGAGGTGGTCTCCCGCAGGCCCACGGGCATCGGAACCGTGCGGGACATTCTGGAGGCCCATCCGCTGGCGGGCAGCATACCTCAGGATTTCGAGTTCGAAGGCAGGCTCCTGTACCCCGGCATCAGCCCGGCCGGAACGGCCCCCCCGTCCCAGGCGCGCGACCGCGACCTCTGGGCGCTGGGCCTTCTTTCCCCCAACCGCTTCAACCTTTACCATCCGGCGCTTCTGGTCGCGGGCGGGCAGCTGCTGGACATGTTCGTGTCCAGGGGGCAGAGGGACATCCTGTTCCCCCTGGTGGACCAGGTGCACGGGGCCCTTATCCATATCCTTGAAAGCGAGCTCGGGGCGGGCTGCTGGGAGCACTACATTACCGATGACTACCTCAGGTACAGGGCGCTGCGGGAGATGGGCCCGCTGGCCAAGGCCCTGAAGGACTGCGTCAAACCTGCCAGCTTCCCCCTGCGCTACGTCGTAAAGGAGCTCGCGGAGCACGCGGAGCGCTGGAAGATCATCCGCCACATGGCGGCACATTCCCAGATGCTGGACTATAAGAACTGGACCGAGGCCGCGGAACTGTACAGGAAGGCGAGCGAGAAGTTCTTCTCCGGCCAGGAGACCGGCGGCAGGGCGAACGGCCACCCGAACCCGGAGCACGGCAGGGCGAACGGCCACCCGGGCCAGGACCGCTCAAGTCCGTCCCGTTTCGACGCGGGCCAGCGGACGTCCAACGCGCCCGGCCCGCAGCCGCGCCAGGGCGCAACCCGCCCGCACTACCATCCGGGGGCATACTCCCCGCCGCCTCGCGACGACGTGCCCTCCTCCTCCCCTTTCGCTGAAGCGCTGGCCAAGTTCCAACTCAAGGACGAGCCTGCCCGGCCGCCTGCCGCTGAAGAGCCCTCGCAGGCGGGCGCTCCTTCCGAGCCTTCCGCCGCAGGCGCTCGTTCCGAGCCTTCCGCCGCAGGCGCGCCCGCCGTGCCTGCCGCGGCAGGCGCGCCTTCCGAGCCTTCCGCCGCAGGAGCGCCTTCCGAGCCTTCCGCCGCAGGCGCGCCTTCCGAGCCTTCCGCCGCAGGAGCGCCTTCCGAGCCTTCCTCCGCAGGAGCGCCTTCCGAGCCTTCCGCCGCAGAAGCGCCTTCCGAGCCTTCCGCCGCAGGAGCGCTCAGCCCGCGTTCCCGCCCCGCGAAAGCGAAGGCTCCGCGCCCGCGCGCGGGGGCGATCCCTCCGCCTCCCCGCTCGGGCGCGCCTGCGGCCGCCTCGCCCCGCGCGGCGTCTGCCGCGCGCAAGAGGCGCAATGCCCGCTTTTGAGCCGCGAGGGGCTCTGCGCGCGACAAGCGCGTTCCGTCAGGGGCCGCCGGAAGCCTGAGGGGAGCGGCAAGCTTAAGTTGCGCGCGCCGGGCGATCCTTACCGGTTAAGAGCCGCGCAGTCCTAGGGAAACCGCCGTTTTCCGGTTTTCCGGCGGATCATTGTCTTGTTTCCGGGCTTGTTCCCGGGCTTGTTTCCGGGCTTGTTCCCGCAAGCGGC
>JAITRL010000366.1 GCA_031288415.1 Deltaproteobacteria bacterium
CGCCCCGCAGGCTCCGGCCCCTTACGCTTCTCCCGTTCCCGCGCCCCCCGCCCCGCAGGCTCCGGCCCCTTACGCTTCTCCCGTTCCCGCGCCCCCCGCCCCGCAGGTTCTGGCCTGGCCGCCGAGGACATACCCTGCGGCGCCCTGCGGGCCGCAGGGCGCGCCGCCGGGCCCCTTCGGAAGGGGCTGGGAGGGGCTGGTCCCCATGCCGGAAGGGATCCGCGTGCCCTCCGGGGCCTCCGCCGAAGCTATCCTGGGCGCTTTCCTGAGGCTTCCCTACCGTAAGGACGGGACCGTCTCGGAGGATGCGAGGCACACCCTGTGGGCGCGGCCTGACAAGACCTTCAGGGAGCCGGGCTTCAACTGCAGCGGCTTCACGCTCGCCGCGGCCAGGTTCCTCCTGGGCGTCAACTTCACCCTGGAGGAGGCCCGCCGCGACATCCGCTCGGATTCCGGCGCCGGCTCCGAATTGGGGGAGGACTGGGATTTCGGACTCGACGAGATCCTGAACCTGGCGAGGCGCGAAACCAGGCTCTTCCCCTACCAGGAAGAGCCCGTGCAGGCGCAGCGCGCGCGGGGCCGGAAGCTGGGGCTTGGCGTCGACGTGAAAAGCGACGCTTTCGAGCGCGCCCTGGACAGGATAGCCCCCGGAAGGCTCTACTTCTTCGCCATCTCCAAACCGGACGGCCGCTTCAAAGGGGGGCTTTCCTACTACCATAACGGCATTGCCCTGCGTGGTGAGGGCGGGGAGGTCCTCCTTTACCACTCCACCGGCAGGGCCGGCGTCAACCGCATGAACCTGAGCTCCGCCTCCGGGCTCGCAACCTTCCGGAAATACTATCCCCCCGTCCGGGGCGGCGAACGCAGGATTGTCTTCGTCGAGGCCGTACCGCCGCCATGCCCCGGCCTGTTGCCTTCCTCCGGAGGGGCGCCTCCCCCGGCCCAGGCCCCGGGCCTTCCTTCAGGACGGCCTTGGGAAACTTCGGCAGAGCCGCCTGCGCTGCAGCCTCTGGAGGCGCCCCCGCCCGCCCCCCTGCGCTCAGCTTCGCCCGGCATCCCGTAAAGACTCCAGCTTCCCCGGACCATCGGCCGCCCTCCTCGGCCCCCCCTCCGGTCGACAGGCCGGAGCGCCTTCCCCCCTCCGGCCCGCCTGAACTCCTCCTCCCCTCCGGCCTGCCTGCACGCCATTACTCTCCGGGTCTGCCTGAACTCAGCCTCCCCTCCGGCCTGCCTGCACGCCATTACTCTCCGGGTCTGCCTGCCTGCCGGATCGCCTGGCGCCCCTCCTGCCGGTCGGAAGGGCAAACCCAGCCGCCCTTCGGTCTCCGAGTGCGCGCTGGCGCGGAAAACTGTGGCCTTTGGGGCTTTTTTTGGCTATACTCTTCCGGTTTTGGCCCAGCCAACGTACATCCGCCGCCCTCCCCGCACTCCGTAACGGGGCGCGCGGCGGGCGCCCTTGCTCTCTCGCCGCGCGGGAGCGCCCTGTCACGTTGGCCGCGCGGCCGCGCCCCGGCCCTGAGCCTCCGGCCCTGCCGGCCTGAAGGCAACTTTCGCCCGCGTCCCCGGCGGGAGGCCCGCCCTGCAGGGCGGGCCTCCCGCCTGCTTCAGGAGATGTCTTTGATGAGCCCCGAAAGCCCCTTCTCCTTCCAGGAGATCATCGCGCGCCTCACGCGCTTCTGGGCGGAGAAGGCCTGCCTCATCCACCAGCCCTACGACACTTTCGTGGGAGCGGGGACCTTCCACCCGGCCACCACCCTGCGGAGCCTCGGGCCCGAGCCATGGCGCGCGGCCTACGTGCAGCCCTCCCGGAGGCCTGCGGACGGCCGCTACGGCGAGAACCCCAACCGCCTCCAGCATTATTACCAGTACCAGGTGCTCCTCAAGCCTTCCCCCCTCGACTCCCAGGGCCTGTACCTCGAGAGCCTCAAGGCATTGGGCATCGACCCCCTGGACCACGACATCCGGTTCGTGGAGGATGACTGGGAGTCCCCGACCTTAGGCGCCTGGGGCATCGGCTGGGAGGTGTGGCTGGATGGCATGGAGGTCACGCAGTTCACGTACTTCCAGCAGGTGGGCGGATTCGACCTCAAGCCCGTGTCGGTGGAGTTCACCTACGGGCTCGAAAGGCTGGCCATGTACCTCCAGGGCGTCGACAACGTCTACGGGCTCGACTGGAACGGCGCGGTGACCTACGGGGACGTGCACCACCAGGGAGAGGTGGAGTACTCCCGCCACAACTTCGAGCTCGCCGACGTGCCCATGCTCCAGTCCCTTTTCGACATGTACGAGCGGGAATCGGTCCGCCTCTCCGAGGCCGGCCTGGTGCTCCCCGCCTACGACTACTGCCTCATGTGCTCCCACGTCTTCAACCTCCTGGATGCCCGGCGCGCCGTCTCCGTCCCTGAGCGCACGCGCTTCATCGGCCGCGTGCGCAGGCTCGCCAGGGAGTCCTGCGCGCGCTACGTGGCCCAGCGCGAGGAGATGGGGCATCCCCTCATGGGGAAATGGGAGGTGCCCCTGTGACCAGCCGCTCAAGGACAGGCTTCTTTTCCGCGCCCGCCGCTGACGGCGCGCCCTCCGGCCCTTCGCCCGCCGCGGGCGGGGGCCCCGCTTCCGGGGCCGCGCCGGGGCCGGGGCCGGGCGCTTCCGGGGACTCCGCCTCCTCCGGGGCCGCCTCGTCCGCGGATGCCCTCAAGGTCGACTACATCTTCGAGCTGGGCGTCGAAGAGATGCCCGCAGGCTACTTCGGGCCAGCGGCCAGCCAGCTCCGCGACGAGCTCGCGCGCGCCCTGGAGGCGGCCCGCCTGCCTTTCGGCAGCCTGGAGGCCTGGGCCGGCCCCAGGCGCCTGGCGGCGGGAATACGCGATCTGGCGGCCATGCAGCCTGACTTCTCGCAGGAGGTGACGGGGCCGCCCCTGGCCTCCGCCTTCGACGCCAACGGCAACCCCACCAAAGCCGCGGAGGGCTTCGCGAAGGGCCAGGGGGTCCCGGTCTCGGAGGTCTTCACCCTCCAGACCAAGAAAGGCCCTTACCTCGCCGTGCGCAAGACCGTCGCCGGCAGGCCCGCCGGGGAGATCCTCGCCGAGGCCCTGCCCGCGATCCTGGGCTCCCTGAAGTTCCCCAAGACCATGATCTGGGGCGAGGGGGAACACAGGTTCGCGCGCCCGGCGCATTGGATCCTCTCGGTCCTGGGGGGCGATCTCCTGCCGCTGGAGTTCGCGGGGATCCGGGCCGGCGCCGTGAGCTACGGCCACCGTTTCCTCTCCCCCGGGCCCTTGAGCGTCTCCGGGCCGGGAGAGTACGCGGCCCGCCTGGCCGAGGCGCGCGTGCTGGCCGGCTTCGAGGACAGGCATGAGGCCGTGCTCGCGGAGATAGCCGGGGCCGTGGAGTCCTCAGGGCTGGACCTTTCCCCGGTCGTGGACCCTGACCTCGCCCGCGAGGTCGCCAATCTCGTCGAGGAGCCCGCGGCGGTGCTGGGCTCCTTCGACCCGGGCTTCCTGGACCTGCCGCTGGCGGTCTCCGCCACCGCCATGCAGGAGCACCAGCGCTACTTCCCGGTGCTGGACCGCCAGGGCCGCCAGGCCCCCAACTTCATCGCCGTCAACAACACCCGCGCCCGTGACATGGACGTCGTGCGCCGCGGCCACGAGCGGGTCCTGCGGGCGCGCCTGGAAGATGCCCGCTTCTATTACCTGGACGACCGCAAGGCCTCCCTCGCCTCCCGCTCCCCGGAACTCTCCGCGGTGGTCTTCCACAGCCTTTTGGGCACCTACGCCGAGAAGACCGAGCGGGTCTCGCGGCTGGCCGCGGATCTCGCGCGCGAGGTCGCCCCGGACCTGCGCGACACCGTCATGCGGGCGGCCGAGCTGAGCAAGTGCGACCTCGTCACGGGGGTGGTCAAGGAGTTCCCTTCCCTCCAGGGGGTAATGGGGCGCGAGTACGCCCTGCTTGACGGGGAGCCGCCTGAGGTGGCGGAGGCGATAGCCGAGCAGTACATGCCCGTGCGCGCCGGCGGCCCGTTGCCCGCCACCCCCGCGGGGGCGATCCTGGCCGCCGCCGACAAGCTCGACACGGTCTGCGGCTGCTTCAGCGTGGGTCTTGACCCCACCGGCGGCTCCGACCCCTTCGCCCTGCGGCGCCAGGCACTGGGAGTGCTCCTGACGATCCTCGACCGCGGCTGGCGGCTGTCCCTGGACCCTTACGTCGAGCGGGCCCTGGCGGCCCTGTCGCCCTTCGCCGCGAGGAGCCCGCGCGAGAGCCGCGACAAGGTCATGGAATTCTTCAGCGCCCGCCTCAAGACCCACCTCCTGGACCAGGGGGTATCGGCCGACGGGGCCGAGGCGGTGCTGTGCCTCCACGGCGGCCAGCCCTTGTCGGCCCTCCAGCGGGCCCTGGCCCTGGAGGGCCTCAAGCGGCGCGACGGCTTCAGGGACCTCGCCCAGACCTTCAAGCGGGTGGTCAACATCATCCGGAAGTTCGGGGGCCGCGATCTCCCCGTTCACCCCGCCAGCCTCTCCCAGGATGCCGAGAAGCGCCTGCTGGAGGCCGTGGCCGCCGTGGACGCCGACACGGCCAGGCACCTGCATGACGGGGACTTCGCGGGGCTCATCGACCGCGTGGCCGCCCTCAAGGGGCCCGTGGACGCCTTCTTCGACGAGGTCCTGGTGGATGACCCCGACGAGAGCCTGAAGACGGCGCGCATAGCCCTGCTCAACAGGACCGCCTCTCTCTTCGAGCTCATCGCGGACTTCTCCAAGATCTCTACCCTGTAGGCTCGCCGGGGCAAACGCCGCAGGGCCGCCTCCCCCTTCCGGCCGCGCGCGGGATTCGGGCCGCCCGGCCTCAGGCCGCTTTCCGGGACAGGGAAACCGCCCTCCAAGGCCGGGGCCCGGGACAAGGACAGCTCCAGGAAGGCAGGGGCCCCCGCCTCCGGCTTCCGCAACGTGAGGGACCGCGCTTCCGGAGGGAAGGGCCCCCCCGCCGTAACCGCCAGACGGCTTCCGGCGCAGCGGCCCGCCAAGCCGCGAGGCCGCCGCCTCTTTGGGCCCTTCCCTGCCGCCGCCGCGGCCTTTTGGCCCTTCCCTGCCGCGGCGGCCTTTGGGCCCCTTCCCGCCTGCGGCGGCCGCTGAGCCCCTTCCCGGCCCCATGGCGGCCTAGGACGATGAGCCCTTGGAGATCGCCGGGGAGGTCAATCTGAAGGAGCGCCTATGTTGACGGGAAAGCCGGCTCCCGGCGGATACGCCTGACGAGCCGTCGGTCCCGTGAGGATCCCGGCGCCCGCTGCCGCAAGACGGAGTTCTCCCGGGACCGCGGGGCGCCCGGCGCTCCGGCCCGTTTCCGCGTGGCCGGGCGGAGCGCCCGAGGCTTCAGCGGCGAACGGTCAACAAAACAATGATACTACATTTTTAATCGCGTATTGCCTGAACAAACTTTCCTGACATGGACATTCAGGATAAAACATTCTCCTGAGCGCAAAATCCCGCCGTACCCGCGCTGACCGGTCCGCCTCCGCCCGCGCGCCGGCTGCCCTCTCCCGCCGCGCCGTCTCCCGCGCCTCCATGCGCCCGCCGGAAGATGCCTCCCTTTTCCCGACATGAGGCCCTGCGCTTCAGATGCCCTTCCGGACTGCTGGGGAAAACCGGGGGAACAGGTAAGCAGGTAATCAATGATGCCTGCGATGCCGGGTTGCTGGCCAGGGCGTTCCCGCCGCGGTCATCTCAGGCCGGGAGCCGCCTAAAGGAGCATCTCCACCGGGAAGCCGTCCGGTATATCGAGGGAAGGGCCGCGCCACAGGAATTCCAGCGCCGCCCCCCGCCGGCCTGCCGTGAGCCGCCCCTTCTCCCCGTAGAACCACGGCGAGCAGCGCTCGCCATGGCCGAAGGGGGCGTTCATGACGGCCGGGATGCCGGCCGCGGCCGCGCATTCGGCGAGGATCGCGCGTATCTCGGCGGGGTCCCCGCAGTCCGTGAACTCCCCGAAGACCAGGGCCTTCACGCCCTTGAAGGCCCGCCTGAGCAAGAGCGAGGTCAGCATGCGGTCCACGGAGTAGGGGAGCTCGTTCACGTCCTCCAGGAGGATTATCGTCCCTTCCGTGTCCGGGCAGTAGTTGGACCCCGCCATGCTGGAGAACACGGTGAGGTTTCCGCCGAGGAGCGGCCCCTCGGCCGTTCCCGGCGAGAGCACGTCCCCGCTCCCGAACTCCCACGGCCGAAAGTCGCCGCCTTTCATGACGTTAAGCGCGCGGCCCGCCTCATCGGGGGTCAGGCGCGCGAAGGCCGTGAGGTTAGGGGCATGCCAGCCGCCTACTCCCGTGGCCCGCAGGCGCGCCAAATGCAGGGCCGTCACGTCCGAGAAGCCCAGCAGCGGCTTGTTGCGGGGAAACACGTGCCAGAAGGGCGCAAGGCCCCGCAGCAGCCGCATCGCCCCGAAGCCGCCCCGCACCGCCAGGAGTTCCGAGACTCCGGGGTTGTCCATCATCTCGAGGATCCCCATGAGCCGCGTCTCATCGGAGCCGGCCAGGTAACTGCGGCCCTCTCCAGGCCGGGGCAAGGCGGCAGGGCCGGGCGGAGGCGCGCCTGGGCCTGAAGCCGGGTCGCCGTAAGGCGCGCCTGGGCCTGAAGCCGGGTCGCCGTAAGGCGCGCCTGGGCCTGAAGCCGGGTCGCCGTAAGGCGCGCCTGGGCCTGAAGCCGGGGCTCCGTAGGGCGCGCCTGGGCCTGAAGCCGGGGCTCCGTAATGGGAAACTGAGCCTGAAGCCGGGTCGCCGTAAGGCCCGCCGCGGCCTGAGGCCGGGTCGCCGTAAGGCCCGCCGCGGCCTGAAGCCGGGTCGCCGTAAGGCGAAGCGGAGCCGGGCGGGCGGCCGCCGCGCTCGGCGGCGCTGTCCGGATCGGAAACGGGTTCGCCGCCATCCATTCCGGGCGCGGCCTGAGCGGCCTCAGGGCTTTCCGGCGGCTTCACGGCCGCGCCCGGAACGTAGCTTGTGCCCACGCCCAGCGCGCTCAGGATCGCCTTGCCGCGCACCACGTCCTCTTCCGCCGCCGGCCCCGATGGCCCGAACAGGCCCATTACGCAACGGTGTTTGAGGAATTCCGGGCGGAAGGGCGAGTATCTACCACTTTTTTTCGTCATAGATAAACTTGAGGCCCTCCATGGTAAGATCGGGAAGCACCTCCCCGATGGCATCTGTCTGCGAGGCGAAAAGGTATGCCAGTCCCCCGGTGGCGACGACCGCGGGAATCGAGCCCATCTCGGCGCTCAGGCGGCGCACGAGGCCCTCGACCAGCCCGGTGTATCCCAGCACGAGTCCGGAGTTGAGGCCGCTTAGGGTGTCCTTGCTCAAAGCCTTCGCGGGCGGATAAAAAGACTCCATCTTAGGGAGCATGGAGGCCCGCCGGAAAAGCGCCTCGGCCGAGAGGCGGAAGCCGGGGGCTATGGCCCCCCCCAGGTAGGCGCCCTCCCCGGAGACGCAGTCGAAGGTGGTGGCTGTCCCGAAGTCGATCACGATGAGCGCCGCCCGGTAGCGCCGCCAGGCCGCGACCGAGGCCACCACCCTGTCCGCCCCCACCTCTTTGGGGTTTTCGTACTCCAGCCGCATGGCGCTCTGGCTCCAGCCCTCAACGAAGATGGGGGACCTGCCGAGGTAGCGGCTGGAGAAGCGCTCGACGGCGGGCCGCAGGGGAGGCACCACCGAGGAGACTATGAGATCGCCCACCTGCCCGAAAGAGAAGCCCGCGAGCCTGAGGGCCCCGTCGACGGAGAGCCCCAGCTCGTCGGCCGAGACGTCGCCCCGGGTGGTGAGGCGCCAGTTGCCGGCGAGGGACTCCCCCCGCCACAGGCCGAACTTGATGTTGGTGTTCCCGACGTCCATCGTCATCAGCATGCGTATGTCCTTCCCCTGCGGCTCGGCGGAGCCGCAGCGGCCTGCCTGGCGGCAATTTTCATGGCATGGCCGCATTGTAGCCAAAAATCGGAGCCGATGACAAGGCCGCAAGGCTCAGAAAGGCTCGCGGGCCAAAGGCGGCACGAGCGCTTTCCGGGCCTTTCCCGCGGGAAAACCCGCGGAAATCGCCCCGTATGCCCTGGCGGGCCGCGGGAAGAAACCGTCGCGGGGCCGGCGGAATTTTTCTTCTGACCCGCCCCGTTCGCCGGGCATTTCATGCGGCTCCGCAGGAAATCATCCCTTAGTTTTCGGGAGAATCCTCGCGCCTGCCTCAAGGGCAATCCGCGCGCAGGCTTCAGCGGGAATCCCCGCGCAGGGTTCCGGGGAAGCGCGGCTCAAGCTTCAGGGGGGAATGTCCGCTCAGGCTTCAGGGGAAGCCCCGTTCGGGCTTCAGGGGGAACGTTCGCGGGGCCGCGGGAAGGAATCACCGCGGAGGCTCCTGCAGGCGCTCCGGTCACCCGCTAGCCGCTGACAGGGACGGGACTTACGGCCCGCCGTGACCGGCACGGCCGGAAGGGCATGGACGATGACAAACGGCGGCGCGGCCGGCAAGACGGAAACGGAGGCTGCCGGTCACAGGCGTTCCTGCAACGGCGGGCTCTGGCGGCCGGGAAAAAGCTCACCGGGGCGCGGAAGGGGCGCCGCCCGGCGGGAGCGGGGAAGGCGGGCCTGAGACGCCCCGCGAAAAGCGAAAAGCGGGACTTCTGGGGTTTTGGCCCGCAAACTGGTAAAATGGCGGGCGCGGATCACATTCGATAAATCGGTTGAAGCGTATTCCTGAAGCCCGCGATCCTCCAGGAGACTTTTTCCCCAAGCCCTTTCCCCCAGTGCCTCAATGATCTTGCCGCCAGGGCGGGGCCGGTACCGCGAACGCCTGGAATCCGCGGCGGGGCCTCGCCCCCCGCTCTCCCTTGCCTTGACCCTGCAACCCGCCCAGGGGCCGAATGCCCTCCCGCGGCGCGGCGGCGCCTTCCTGCGCTCCGCCGCCGGAGGCCTCCCTCAGCCGGCACAAGGAGACAGCCCGTGAAATCCCCTATTGAACGGGCCGCGCGCGCCTCCGGAAGGCCGCGGCGGCCGCAAGGCGCCGTTGTCGGCCTGCCGAGGCCCATGGCCGCTTCGGCCCTGACGGCGCCCCTTGCCATCGCCCTGGCGGCGGCCCTGGCAGCCTGCCTTGCCTCCGAGCTGCTGGCCGGACAGGGCGACGGCCTGGTTTTCCCGCCCGTGAAGGTCACCTGGACCTTCACGGCCCGCCACGCCTCCTGCCCGGACAAGGACGTCTTCACCGGGTCCTTGAGCTTCCCCCGCCAGACCGGCGGCGAGGAGACCGACCGCAGGCTCGAGGCCCTCGCGGAGGAGTGGCTGGCCGGCGTTCAGTCCGGAATCCTGGAGGACCTCGCGGAACTCCAGGATCCCTGCTCCTCGGAACGGGAGCTGCAGCTTTCCATCGACTACGAGCTCTTCCGCCCCTCGCCATCCTTTTTGGGCGCGCTCTTCACCGACAGGGGCTACGGCGGCGGGACCCGCGGCTGGATAGGCTTCGACTCCTACACTTTCGAGCTCGCGACCGGCAGGCTCCTGGGCGTGGCGGACCTCTTCCCTGACCGGGAGAAGGGCCTCGCCGGCCTGTACTCTTACGTCTGGGGGCGGGTCTGCGGCCAGGACCCGCCCAGGGAGTCGCTCCCCAGATTCTTCGGGGGGGCTCCCTGCGGCGGCAAGTCCGCGCCCGCGCCCCCCCAGGGCTTTCTGGCGGAGGCCGAGACCCTGGACGATCTGGGGGGGCTAGTCCTCACCCCGGAAGGGGCCGGCATCCACATCGATCCCAGCTCCGCCTGGTCCTGGGCCGAAGGGCCCTTCTCGCTCGTGATACCCAAGGAGGAGCTTGTGGGCATGGGCGCGGACCCGGCGCTTTGGGGCGAGAGGTAAGCCGCGCCCGGGGCATGCCTTCGGCGCGGCGCGGCCGCTGTCCACCCGCCGCGCCGCGCCGGGGGGAGGCGGGCCCTTGAGACGGCGCGCCTGGCTTAAGTCCCTGGGTTCGGGAGGCGGCGGCAGAGACGCCCGCCATGCTCCCCGGCAGCCGCCGCCCGGGAGGCAGACGGCGGATGGACGGGCAACCCGGAGGGAAGCCGGGGCCTCGCTCTCCGGAGGAAAGACGATGTCCCGCGCCAAAGCCGAAAGCCGAGGCCTTGCTCTCCGGAGGGAAGCCGGGGTCCTTACGCTGAAACGGAAAGCCCGGCCCCCGCGACTCAGCGGGAAGCGGATGCCGACAGTTCCTCGGACAGGCGCCTGACGGTTTCCGCGGCCTCGTCGGCGGGGTCGAGGCGCGGCCCCTTGTTCATCTGCTGACGGAAGCTGACGAACTCGTAGGAGACCGTCTCGCCGTCCGGGCCGATCTCGGCCAGGAGAAGCGGGGCCAGGCCGGTGGCGCCCTTGACGTTGATGCCGCTGGCGGTCGCGAAGTTCCCCAGGGAGTAGGCGACGAGCCTTCCCTTGTAGAGCTCGGCCCCGCGCGGGACATGGGGGCCGTGCCCGATCACCATGGCGGCCCCGGCGTCGATTACAGCCCTGGAGAGCCGTTTGAGATCCCCGCGGTTCTCGCCCAGGAAGGTCTCAGGGCCGTCAGGCACCCGCATGCGGGCCGTGCCTTCGGCTCCTCCGTGCATGGAGACGATGACGAGGGTCCTGGGGTCGTCGGCGACGGCCCTCTTCACAAGGGCCACCGCCCCGTCAATGTCGTTGATGTTCTGGCAGCCGTTGTTGGGCGCGAGCCCGATGAACGCGAAGGGCCTGCCTTTGACCTCCATGCGGGTTATCTGCCCCGGCGCCCCGGTGTGGAGTATCCCCAGCGCCCCCAGGACCTCCTCGGTCTGGGCGCGGCCCTGCGGCCCGTAATCCATGGCGTGGTTGTTGGCCAGGGAGACTATGTTGATGCCCGCGTCCTTGAGCACCTCCCCGTAGGAGGGAGGGGTCCTGAAGCAGAAGGAGCGGCCGGTGGAGGTGTCCTTGGTGGGCGCCCCGCGGTCCGTGAGCGGCCCCTCAAGGTTGCCGAAGACAATATCCCTTCCCTGGAGGTAGGGCTTGACGTCCCGGAAAAAGTCCTTGGCCCCGTCAGGCGGGAGCAGGTTCTCCGTGCCCAGCATGATGTCCCCCATGGCGGCCAGCGAATACGCGCCGGCCGCCTGCGCCCGGCCGGCGGGGGCTTCGGCCGGGCCGTCCTCACGGCCCGGGGGGGCCTGGGCCTCCAGGCTCACGGCGCATCCTGCGG
>JAITRL010000373.1 GCA_031288415.1 Deltaproteobacteria bacterium
CAACCCATAAGACGAAAGAGAGGTCGTCCGCCTGGCAAAAATAACAACAACTCTAGTGTTAACACATCTAGTGCAGGTATCTCTACCGATTCTCTAAGCCACCTGACTAAACGCAGGAGGGGGCGTCCACCTGGCAGCAAAAACAAAACAAAACAAAACGAGAATGATTAAAATAACGGCACAATTCTTGCTTATTATTTCAAAATAAATCAAAAAAATTTATAGCGACACAAAAAATGGAAATTACGGCTTATAAGGATACGGAAAAAATGAGCACGGAATACGAAATATTAAACCTCGGCTACAACAGATACCTCGGCGACATGGCCGAGAACGGCTCGCGCTGGGTCGTCAGGTACGCCCAGGCCCTCAAGAAGCCGTCGGGGCTTTCGGAAGGTCGCTGGGCCTTAATTTCCTCTTTTTGCTGGATTCCTCCAAGCCCGCCGAACCGGAGCGGGCCGAACCGTTGCCCGTGCCGCACACGGCCGGATGGTACACACGCGTTCCCCTGTACTTCACCGAGCACGCCTTCTCTAACTTGGACGCGAAGAGGTTCAGGTCCAGAATGGCCTGCAAGGGGGACTTCACGGTGACCCTGGCCATTTCCCTCGGCAAGGCCGTCTGGCTCGCGGGCTCGCGGGGCGATGCGAGCGGGGCGCGGAGCTTGCTGGGGCTGGCTCCCCCCTCAGCCGGGCCCGGCGCCGCCATCAACGCCTTCAGGGTATAACCGAGGACTGCGAAATGAGCCTTGAGACACTCATGGACAGGGTCGACAGGGCCGACAGGAAGAGCTACGGGGAAGGCTGGGTCAGCCTCCAGCCCGAAGGCCTGGAGGGCTGGGCCGAGGAATTCAAGCTGGCGGCCTTCCTGGCCGAACCGGAGAGCTTGGCCGGAAGGGCCAAGGATATCCTGGGCCTGTAACTCCCGCGCCTTCCCCGGAAGGCGGCTTCCGTACACTGCGGGGAGCGCAGGGCAGGAGCCATTGCAGCCGCAACCCCGCGGCTTTAGCGGCCTGAGGGGGCCGCCCTGCGGCCCTACGGCCCCGGAAGCTCGAAGGCGGCCACGATGTAGCTGGTGGTCTTCTCGATCCTGGCGCACCCGTCGGCTTCCGGGGCGTAGCGACAGGAGTTCCGGATGGCGAGGATCCTGGGCTCGGCCCCCAGGGCGCGCTGGACATGTAGCTGGGCGTAGAGCGCCGGGATGGAGTCCAAGTGTCCGGGTTGCCTGAGGGCGGACAGGCCTGCGGGATCCATGGCCAGTATGGCCGCCCGCGACTCCTGGTCCTTGATGTCCGCCTCTGCCTCGGTCAGATAGTGGGAAAAGTCCGTGCTCTCCACCAGCAGGGTGCCCTCCCCCGACAGGGGCAGGAGGATCCTGGCCAGGTCCTCCATGGCGTCGCGGCAGATCACGCTCCGCAGGGCTACTGGAAGGACCGCGGCCTTGGGGAACCTCTCGGCGACGAAGGGAAGAAGGGCCTGTATCCCGTGCTCCTGCACGAACATCCCGGAGACGTCGGCCCAGGGGCTTTCCAGCACCGCCGCGGCGGCCTCACGGTCCAGCCTCAGGTCGCCCAGGGCCGTGCGGAAGTCGCGGTCCGGGACGGAAATGAAGGTCTTCCCGCGGCGGCCGTGGTCGGGTGAAAGAATGATCACCCTGCGGTAATCGCCTCCGCCAGCGTAAGCGAAAGGCATCGCCACGAGGTCGGCCGCCAGGAGATGGTGGGGACCGATGACGCCGGTGACCTTCCTCGCGGAAGGCGGCGTCTCCGCGACGGCCCTCTTCGCCGTCTCGGCGAAGGCCGACTTTTCCGGGTAGAGCGGCGGGAGAGGCCCCTGGGGGGCTCCGGAAGGATCGGGCTCCCTGCGGCGCGGCGGGCCGTCCCTCAGCGCCCAGTACCCGCAGCGCTCTTCGCTTGCTGCAGGCGGGGACGGGGCTTCAGACGGCTGCCCGCCCTCTTTCGGGGAAGCCACGGGCGCGCCTGGAGGAGGCTGCCCGCCCTCTTCCGGAGAAGCCGCAGGCGCGCCTGGAGGAGGCTGCCCGCCTGCGGCGGTCCGGGTCTGCTCGCCCTCTTCCGCGGAAGGGGCGGGCGCGCCTTCCGAAGACTCTCCCGCTCCCTTGGCCCCGTCTCCGGCGGGGGGCGCCTGAGTCGGCCCAGGGGAGACATCGGAAGGGCGTCTCGCGGCATCCCCGCCTGCCGCGCCGCTTCCGCCGACAACTTTTCCGGAGGCTTCTCTTCCGGAGGCATCGCTTCCGGCGGCAACGCTTCCGGCGGCTTCTCCCGCCGCAGATTCTCTGCCGGCGGAGTCTTCCCCTGCGGGCTCTCCGCCGTCCAGCGCCGCGGCGAAAGCCGATGAAAGGGCAGCCGCGGCGAGAAAAACGGCGAAAGCCGCCAGACGAAGGGATCTGGCGGGGGGGCACCGGGCCCCGGCGGGCCTGGGCAAGGTTCCTTGCGGGTAAGCCTCGCATTTATCGTTGGAAAAATGAACCATGCCGCATTATACCCCGTGAATTGCAGGGATGCCCGAAAACGGCTTGGGGCGGAGGCCTTCCGGCTCCGGAGCCCGGGCAGGCCGTGTCCAGCCGGGCGAAATCCGGCAGGGGCCCGCCCCGGGGTAATGAAGACGGCAGCGAATGCGGGGCACGCCTCTCCTAAGCCGGCGCCGGGCGGCGCCGGCCGCAGGCTTGGCGGCCCGCAGTCCCGCAGAGGAGGCTCCCCCGGCCGCGCCGGCCGCCGGGGCAGAAGGGAAGAGCCGCCCGGAGGCCGCAGATCGCCCCTGCCCCGGCGCGACCCGCGGGAAAATACCGCCTCCGGGCCAATGTCCTGAGGGAAGGCGAGGCCTGCCCCGCGACTCTTCCCGGTTGCGGCCCTGCAGGGAAAGCCCCCGGCCGGCGGCGCGCCAGAAGGAACTTCCGGGCGCGCCTGAAGCGGCCGGGGGGGCGCGCCGCAGAGCCAGCCCGGGAAGGGCCCGCGCCGCTTGATCGGTCCGCGCCCCATAAATTCAGGCGCCTCCGGCCGGAAAGCGCCTTGTTCCCCTTCAGGGCAAGGCCCAGGCGGCCGCAGGCGAGCCGCTCCCGCAGGCGCCGCCGTCGCCTCCCGGCAGGACATGGG